>DATABT010000148.1:0-4902 GCA_036259455.1 Longimicrobium sp.
GGCACCTGCGCGGCGGGTGCCGGCTCCGCGGCCGCGACACGCGCCGCCGCCGGGGCGGGCGCGGCGGCGGCGACGGTGGCCGCGCTGCCGGGGGGGAGCACGCTGCCGCCCACCTCGCGAATGGCCGCCACCTGCCGCGCCTGCGGCACCAGCACGTTGGTTTCCGTGCGCGCGGCCTCCACGGGCATGCGGATGACCCAGCTGGAGGTGATCCACCGGCCGTCCGGCAGCCGCTGGAACTCCATCCGCCCGCCCGGCACGCCGCGAGGCCCGCGCATGGGCGCCCGCGTGTACTCGAACTCCATCAGCCGCAGCTCGGCGCTGGCGCGGTCCACCCACAGCACGCCCTGCACGTCGGGCACGCGCCGGCCGCGCACGGGCTCGAACGCCAGCCCGATGAGCCCCGGCGACGGCGCGCCGGCGGTACGCAGCCGGAAGCAGTGCTCCTCCAGGAAGCGGTCGGAGAGGAGCACGTCGGCGTCGGGCGCGGCGTACAGGTATCCATCCCCCTCCCGCTCCACGAAGCCCACGGTGGAGAGGCGCTGCGGATCCACCGTGACGAACGGCTTGTGCGCCATCCCCTCCACCCGGCGCCGCTGGTCGGAGGTCACGCTGCCCGAGGGGCTTTCCACCTCGCGCTCGAAGAGCTCCACGGCAAAGCGCGCGCGCGCGTCGCCGGTGGTGGCGCGCACCACGTCCAGCGCCTTGCGCACCTCGCCCCACACCGCCGCGGTCTGGTCGCCGCCGGGGCGCACGGCGCAGCGCGCCTCCGCCTCCACCACGATGGCGTCCAGCAGCACCCGCTGGCCGCTCGCCACCAGGCCCTGCGTGGCCTGCTGCCCCACATCCAGCGACATCGGTTCGCTGACGGTCGTCGTGTAGCCGATGCGCTCCGCCCGCAGCACGTAGCGGCCGGCCGCGGGGGCGCGGAGCGAGAACTGGCCGCGGGCGTCGGTGAGGGCGGAGTGCACCACGCGGCCGGACTCGTCCTGCAGCATCACGCGCGCGGAGGGGATGGGTGTTCCGTCCCCGTCGGCGAAGCGTCCGCTCACGGACTGGGCGCGGGCCGGCGAGACCAGTGCGAGCGCGATGAAGGTGGCGGCGAGGAGGCGCGCGGTCATGGTCATGCGGAGAACGGCGTGGGTGAGTCGGTCCATCTACTATAAATGCCTGTCGGGTACGATTGCGGACAAGGGGCGTCGATCGGACGAGCGCGGGCTCCTCCTTTCCGCGCCGCCCGCGAGCGCGCATCATGTCCCGCGCTCGCCGGTCCCTCCGCGCGGCATCCATCCCGTCCGTCCCACGTTCTGCGGGTCTGGATGCGGCGACGGGCTTCGAGGAAACCGCAGTCGTTTTGCCCGGACAGGAGATGCGGATGCGTTTCGGGATGTACAACAAGCTGGTCGCCAGGCCCGGGCAGCGGAATGCGCTCACCGCGATCCTGATGCGCGGCGTGGACGGGCTGAAGGCGCACGGCTGCGACCTGTACCTGATCAACCACGTGGCCGACCATGCCGACGCCGTCTGGGTGACGGAGGTGTGGGCGTCGCGCGAGGCGCACCAGGCGTCGCTGCGGCTGCCGGAGACGCGGCAGGCCATCGCCGAGGCCATGCCGCTGCTGACGGGCGAGTTCCAGAGCATCGAGATGGCCGTCGTCGGCGGGCTGGGGCTCGCCGATGGGCCGGACGCGTAGCGCTACCTGCCCTTGCGCGTCCCCGCCTTGCCGCCGGCGTGCGCCCACAGCGCCTGCTCCACGGACGCGGGCGTCCAGGGCGCGCCCAGCTCCGTGGCGCGGTCACGCAGGGCGGCGGCGTACTTCGCGTAGTACGCGGGCGTGAAGGCGACGGGGCCGAGGCCCGGCACCTGCGCCGCCACCAGCTCGTCGAAGAACGGGTACAGGTCCGGCCCCGCCGCCGCGGCGATGGCGGACGCCGTCGCGGGCCCCACGCCCGCCAGCTCCGCCAGCAGCGCGATGGGGCGTTTGGGATCGGGGATGGCGGCCAGCGCGGCGGTGCTGGTCTTCTCCACCACGTCCGCCGGGTTGCCGCGCACCAGGACCAGGTTCCTGGGACGGAAGATGCCGCGGGCCATCTTCCACTCCGTCACGCGCACCAGCTCGTCGTGCGTCACGTGCGGCGCCCTGCGGGCCGCGATGGCGCCGGGGAGCTCCGTGCGATACCATCGATCCAGCTCCGGCAGGCGCGCCACGCCCTGGCGTTCGATCACCGCCTCGTAGCGGTCCAGCGCGGCCTGCCACTCCGCGGGCTCGTCAGACTTCCACAGGGTCTCCATCCGGTCAGGGCTGGTTGATGATTGTCGTCCGCGGCGGGAACCATCGCGCGATGATCCCGCTATGATGCGCGCCCGTGAATCTACGCGTCCCACGCCGCCCTGCCCACCTCGATCCCCGAACGCCCGATGTGCCTCGTGCAACGCCGCCGCGGATGGATGCTCGCCCTGCTGGTCGCCATGGCACCGGCCGGCGCGTTCGCGCAGCCGCAGGCGGTGCCCGGCATGCACGTGACGATGGAGCCGCCCGCGGGCTTCATCCCCGCCCAGCGCTTCGCCGGGTTCCAGCGGGAAGAGGCGCAGGCGTCCATCATGGTCACGGAAGTGCCGGCGCCCTTCAGCACGATGGAGACGCGCCTGACGCCGGAGTCCTTTGCCGCTGAAGGCATGCAGTTCCGCGGCGCCGATTCCGTGACGGTGGATGGGATGCGCGGCCGGCTGATCTCGGTGGCGCAGCAGGCGCGCGGGATGACGTACGAGAAGTGGGCGCTGATGTTCGGCAACGACTCGCTGACGGTGATCGTCACCGCCACCTGGCCGCGCGAGCACGCCGCTTCGCTGCGCGAGCCGCTGAGGCGTGCGGTGCTTTCCACGCGGTGGGCGGGCGCGGCGCCCGAGGATCCGCTGGCGGGGCTCGGCTTTGCCGTGGACGCGGGTTCGCGCCTGCGGGTCGCGCGGCGTTTTGGGAACATGCTCCTGCTGAACGACACGGGTACGCTCCCCAATGCCACGCCCGGATCGCCGCTGCTGATGGTGGGCCGCTCCGTTGCCCCGGCGGACCTGCGCGACATGGAGGCGTTCGCGCAGTGGCGGCTGCGGCAGGCCAGGACCGTCTCCGGCATCTCCGGCATCAGCGGCGCGGCGGTGACCATCGACGGGGCGCAGGGCTACGAGATCGTGGCGGACGCCGTGGACACGGAGAGCGGAACGCCGCTGGGCATCTACCAGGTGGTGCTCGCGGAGGGAACCCAGTACCTGTTGATCCAGGCGATGGTGGGCGCGGACCGGGCGGAGGTGTTCATCCCCGAGTTCCAGGCCATCGCCCGCAGCCTGCGCCGCACGCGGTGACACCCGTCCGCCGCACTGTGCGCAACGGACAACCGGCTGTACGGTTCCGTGGTGGAGCGGGGTAGATCGCGGTCAGTCTCTGGCGCCATGGTCCGCCCGGCGAGTGCGCTTTATCCTGCTCCCCGCGCCGGTCTATCTCCGCGGCACCACAATGTGAGGGTTCATGGTGAAAGGATGCGCAGCCGCGTGCTTGCTCGCGTTTGCCGCCGCCGCGTGTACTGACGGCGACGCCGAGCGGCCCATCGATACGCTTCCCTCACCGTACACGGTGAACACGATCCCGGAGCCGGCGGGCCCCCTCCCCGCCACCTGCCATTCCGCCTACTGGCCCTGCGTTCCCCGCAGCGAAGACGTGGACTGCGCCGGCGGCCCCGGCGACGGTCCCCGGTTCGTTGCGGGCCCCATCGACGTCATCACCTCCGATCCGTACGACCTCGACGACGACGGAGACGGCATCGCCTGCGAGCGGTGATCGATCCCTCGTCACCGCGCGATTGCTCCGGAGTGCGGCCAGACGTCCGCGATCATCAAAGGAACTGCGTGATACCCTTTCCCCGAATCCGCGTGCAGTCCGGGCGTGGTAATTCAACGCAGAGTACGCAGAGAACAGAAGGAGTTCGCAGGGAAAGAACGTAATTCTTCACTGCGAACTCTCTTTTCTACTCTGCGCACTCTGCGGTGAGTTGTCTTCTCCGTTCTGTCCGGAAAACTGGAGGAATCGGTATGCGCCGCGCGAGCGGATTCGCGAATCCTGAAAATCCCTCGCCTGCGTTCAGGTTTGCGGCACCACGGCGGTCGCCTCGATCTCCACCCTGGCGCGCTCCTCCAGCAGCGCGGCGACGACGACGAGGGTCATGGCGGGGTAGTGGCGGCCGAAGTTCTCGCGCCAGACGCGGCCCAGGGCGCGGGTGTTGGCCAGGTACGCGGCGCGGTCGGTAACGTACCACGTCATCCGCGCCACCTGCTCCGGCCCGGCGCCCGCTTCGGCCAGCACGTCGACCACGTTGCGCAGCGCCTGGTCCACCTGGCCCACGAAGTCGTCCGTCTCGAACGCGCAGGTCTGCGGATTCCACCCGATCTGCCCGGCCACGAACACCACCCGCCCCTCGGCCGCGATGCCGTTGGAATAGCCCCGCGGCGCGCCCCACCCCTCCGGCTGCAGGATCTCCATCGTCACGACGGCTGGCGAAGGCGAAAGCGCTGCAGCTTGCCCGTCTGCGTGCGCGGCAGCGCGTCCACGAACGTCACGCGGCGCGGGTACTTGTACGGGGCGATGCGGGCCTTGACCCACTCCTGCAGCTCCTTCACCAGCGCGTCGCCTTTCTCCGTTCCCTGGCGAAGGACGATGAAGGCGCTCACCACCTGCCCGCGCTCATCGTCCGGCAGCCCCACCACACCGCATTCCGCCACCACGGGGTGCTCCAGCAGCACGCCCTCCACCTCCGGCCCGGCGATGTTGTACCCAGCGGAGATGATCATGTCGTCCGTGCGCGCCTGATACCAGAAGTAGCCGTCCTCGTCCATCCGGTACGCGTCGCCGGTCAG
>DATABT010000149.1:0-5078 GCA_036259455.1 Longimicrobium sp.
GGACGAGCCGGAGCGCGTGCAGGACCACATGACGCGCGCCCTGCGGACGCTGGGAACGCAGGCCTACTACTTCCATTCCGACTACGAGGGCGCGCTGGAGCAGCTGGGGCGCGCCCTCGTGCTGCTGGACCAGGCGGGCGAGGTGCGCGGCCGCGCGGACGTGCTGAACGGCATCGGCCACGTCTACCTGCGCCGCGGCGAGCACGTGCGCGCCGCGCGGCTGCTGCTGGACGCGCTGGAGATCCAGCGCTCCACCGGCGACCCCGTGGGCGAGGGCAACTCGCTCAGCCACCTGGGCCACGCCGCCTACCTCGTGGGCGACTACGGCTCCGCGCTGGAGTACCACCAGGCCAGCCTGGGCATCCGCGAGCACACCGGGGACCGCTCGGGGGTGGGATACTCGCTCATCAACATCGGCATCATCCACGGCCAGCTGGGCGAGCCCGCGCGCGTGCGCGAGTACATGCAGCGAGCGCTGGAGCTGCTGGAGGCGGATGATCCGCAGGCCGCGGCGGTGTGCCTGGCCAACATCGGCAACGCGTACGCCGACCAGGGCGAGCACGCGCGGGCGACCGACTACCTGCAGCGCGCCTGCGACGGAATGCGCGCCGTGGGCCACGCCGACGAGGCCAGCTGCCTGAGCGACCTGGGCCGCATTCACCAGGCGCGGGGGGACGACGAGGCGGCGCGCGCGCTCTATCTCCGCAGCCTGGAACTGGCCCGGCAGCGGGACGCGCGCATCTACGAGCCGGAAATCCTGATCCGGCTCGGCGGGCTGGAGGCGCGGCTGGGACGGGTGGACGAAGGCCTGGAGCACCTGCACGAGGCGCTGCGCATTGCGGAGGCGCAGGGGGCGCGGCAGCAGGTGTACGCCGCGCACGAGGCGCTGTCGCAGGTGCACGAGATCCGCGGCGAGCACCAGAAGGCGCTGGAGCACTACCGCGCGTACCACCACGCGTGGCGCGAGGTGTTCAGCCACGAGACCAACCTGCGCATCCAGAGCGCCATGCTGCGCTCCGAGGTGCGGCAGAGCCGGCGCGAGGCAGAGATCCTGCGCGAAAAGAACGCGGCGCTCTCCGCCGCGGACGACGAGAAGGCCCGGCTGCTGGAGCAGCTGCGCGCGCAGGCCGCGGAGCTGGAGCGCCAGACGCGCGAGGACGCGCTGACGGGCGCGTTCAACCGCCGCCACCTGGACCGCCTGCTGGACGCCGAGTGGGAGCGGGCCCTGCGCTTCGGCCGCGCGCTGACGGTGGCCATGCTGGACCTGGACCGCTTCAAGGCCGTCAACGACCGCTTTGGCCACGTGGCCGGCGACGAGGTGCTGCGTGTGGTCGCCCGCATTCTGCGCGACCACACGCGCGGCGTGGACGTGGTCGCGCGCTACGGCGGCGAGGAGTTCTGCCTGGTGCTGGTGGAAACGCGCAAGGACGACGCGGTGCGCCTGTGCGACCGCCTGCGCGAGATGGTGGCCACGTACGACTGGTCCGCCATCCACCCCGACCTGGTGGTCACGCTCAGCGCCGGCCTGGCCGCCATCGACGAGGCCGACACCCCCGACGACCTGCTGGGCGTCGCCGACGCCCGCCTCTACACGGCGAAGCACGCGGGGCGGAATCGCGTCTGCGGGTAGGCTCCTCCCTCCTCCCAGGTTACGAATCACGCTGGCCACTTCTCCCACTCCGCTCCCGCGGTGGCGGAGTCGTGGCGCTCCACGGCCGCTTTCGCGCACGATGAACGCTTTGCGGCGTGAACGTGGCGCGCTGCGTGTGCACCAGGCCCTGACGCCGCTGGCGCTCGCGGCCTGACCTTCGCACGCGCATACCGCGCCCGCCGGGCGGGTGTTATCCTTCCCGGCGCGCGCGTTCGTCCGCGAGCGTCATCCACCGATCCACGCAAGCCGACAAGACGGATGCCGAAGGACAGGGCCATCTTCCAGGACGAGCAGGGGCGCAGCTGGCTCGTCGAGATCCAGTTCGGGCACCCGTCGCCGGCGGAGCTGGGGATCTACGCGGCGCGCTTCCAATGCCCGGAAGACCCCGGCGAGCCCGTGCGCGTGGGCTTTCTGCTCCAGGACGACGTGGAGAGCGGGGACGAGGAGGCGCTGCGCGAGGCGCTGGCCGAGGCCGACCCCGCCGACGCCATCGGCTGAGGGCGCGTCCCGGCGAAACGACGAAAGGCTCCCCGTGGCAGCTGCCGCGGGGAGCCTCTGTCGTCGGTCCGCGGTGGTCAGCGGGCGATGGGGACGTTGCGGAAGACCATCTCCTGATTGCTCAGGTCTCGCTCCCCGATGCGGATGTTCGTACGGATTGAGATGCGGGTGAGGCGCGTCATGGTGATGGGTACGCCGGTGATCATCAGCCGCCCGGGCGTGGACTCCCGGGCGACGAGAACGGTCTCCCAGTTCGAGCCGTTCTCGCTGCCGAAAGTGAACTCGCTCAGCTGGTACGCGTTGCCGCCCTCATCGCGCACCTCGCTGTTCCACCTGTCTAGCCCCAGCCCGGCGTCCACGGTGGCGCTGGTGAAGGTGAAGGCGCACGTCACCACGGAGCCGGCCGCCTCGCACGCGCTGAGCACGGCCTGCACGGGACCGATGGTCGCCTGCGTGACCGGGCCGTCAGAGGCGCCGGGTGCACCCGGCGTGCTTCCCCCGCCGGCGGAGAAGGCGGGCACCGAGTGTCCGGCCAGACGGAGGATCTCGTCCGGGGCGGCGGCGGAGAACCGGTCCGCGGAGAGGAGAGAGCCACCGTTGACGCGGACGGCGCGTACGTTGCCCTCCACGTTGCGCCCCACCGCCGCCGCGCTCCCCACCACGATCACGTCCGCGCCCAGCTGCTGGCCGGCCAGCTCCACTTCGGAGCTGGAAAGGTCCGCCTTTCTGAGGTTCAGCTCCTCCAGCACCTGCAGCACCTGCTTGCGCTCCAGCACCCGGCCGCGCCCGGAGCGTACCAGCTCCGTGGTGAGCTGCTCGGACACGTAGGTCCCCAGCTGCGTCACCTGCCCCCGCAGGTCCGCCAGGTCCAGCACGGCCACGGTCTGGCCATCCAGGCTGGGCGCCAGCGAGCCCGCCACGCGCGACACTTCGCCCGTGAGCGCGTTCACGGCGGGCTGTGCGGCGCCGGAGGTGGAAGGCGGCGCCTGCTGCTCCGGGTTTTCTCCGGCGTCTGCCCGCGACGGCTGGCAGGCGCCGAGCACGAGCGCGGAGAGGCAGGCGAAGGCGACGGCCGGCGTGCGGCCGCGGAAACGGTTCTCCATCAGGGTAGCGCGGGTCAGAAGGACGGAGAGGATGCGCCGGCCGCCGAACGCGGGGCGGGGAGTGACGCACGGAGGGTGGTGGCGATGACGTGCGCGGCGTTGGTGGCGGCGCCGCGACGCGCCTGGTCGGGGCTGGCGCCGATCCCCAGCACCTCGCCCAGGCCGCTGCCGGCCAGCACGCCGGCGCCGGGGGCGGGGCGCAGGGTCCACGTGGCCGCGATGGCGTACTGCTGCACCCCGCGCGACGTGGGCCGCAGGGCCCGGCCGGCCCCGTTCAGCTCCAGCACGGCGCCCCCCGCCGCGGGCACCTGCGCCAGGGAATGCGCCAGCGTGCTGGCGACCACCGCGCTGTCATCCGCCGTCCAGCGGCCGCGCAGGACCACGCGGGGCGGAGGGCCCAGCGGCACGGGCTCCATGGCGCGAGCGGCATCCCGCGGCCGGCGCGGCGGCGCGGCCGCGACCTGGTTGGTCGATTGCCCGGGCCCCGCGGAAAGCGGCTGGGGCGCGGCGGCAGCCGGGGCAGACGGCCTGGCGGCGTCGGTGCGCGGCAACTGCGTCACGGCGCCCACGAGCGCGGCGATGGCCAGCGGGCCCGCGGCAAGCAGCCACCGCCCCCTGCGACGGGCCAGCCACACCGACCCGGCGAGGGCGAGCGCCGCCAGGAGCGCGCAGACCAGGATCGGCGCAGGCGGGAGGTGGGTCTGGGTCACGGCGGAGGATCTGCGACGCGGGAAGGGAGCACCTTTCAGGGCCGGAATATATGCGCCGTTTCCCGGTTCGGGCAACCAACTCCGCTCCCCGCGAGACGATCCATGCGTCCGGAGGGCGGCCGGCCGGTGCGGTGCATCCGTCCCTGTGCATCCCGGCCGGATCTCTCGCGGGGCTCATCGGCCGGGGATGCCGTTGAGCGGCCGCTCCAGGTGCTGGTGAGCGTGTGGCCGATGCACGGATCATTGATTGCTCGCGCGGGAACCGGTATCGTTCCGGGCGCCACGCGTTTCCTTCGCGATGAAGGTGGCCCCGGCCGCGCGACCGCCCTGCGCGGATCCCCATCGTCCGATGTCGCGCGAAACGCCACGCCTGGTGCGCGACGCGCCGGGCGCTCCCCGATCCCGCCACTCCCCTGCGACGTCGCAGGCCTCCCGACCGACTGATTTTTCGTCACCGTCTCTTTGCAGTAGAGGATCATGAGCAAGGTCACCGTCCTGTTCTTTGCCGCCGACCCGCTTTCCGCGTCACCGGACGGGCGCACCCCGCGGCTGCGGCTGGACGAAGACGTGCGGCAGATCCGGCAGAAGGTGCGCGCCGCAGAGCATCGCGACGCACTGGAGTTCGACGTGCGCCTGGCCACGCGCACCGACGACCTGCTGCAGGCGCTGCTGGAGAGGCGCCCGCAGGTGGTGCACTTCAGCGGACACGGCGGGAGCAAGGGGCTGGTGCTGGTGAGCTCCGACGGCCGGCGTCCGCACCACGTGGATGCCGCGGCGCTGGCGCAGCTGTTCACGGTTTTCCGTGGCGACATCCGGGTGGTGGTGCTGAACGCCTGCTTTTCCCTCCCCCAGGCGGAGGCGATCGCGGACGTCGTGGGGTGCGCCATCGGCACGCGTGGCGAGATCTCGGACGAGGCGGCGATCGCTTTCGGCGCCTGCTTCTACCGCGCCATCGCCTTCGGCTGTTCGGTCCAGGCGGCGTACGACCAGGCGCGCACGGCGCTGGCGCTGGAGCACTTCCACGACCGGGAGTGCCCGGCGCTGGTCGTCCGTCCGGACATTGACCCGGCGCGGCTGGTGCTGATCCCCCCGGAGAGCGGCGCACGGGCGCCGGAC
>DATABT010000150.1:0-6552 GCA_036259455.1 Longimicrobium sp.
GCCTGCACCGAACTCAGCCCGTGCAGGATTCCCATGGCGCCGACTGAGAAATCTACATCTACTCACCCGTGCTGGTGATCCGGCCCACGGCTCGGTCCTCGACCCGCTTCTGTGCGGCGCATCGGAGGCGGGTCCCGGGACGTGCGGCCGGCCATGAGCGTGGGTGAGTAGATTTCTCAGTCGGCGCAACAAGATCCTGCATGAGGCAAGTCCTCGAGGGCGCCTCCTTCGAAATGACAGCTCACGGCGCAGACTTCGTGCGTGCAACGAAATCCGCGATGAACATGAAAAAGGCAGAGGACGCGGAGCATCTCCCCTCGCGTCCTCTTGTTTTGCATCCGCATCCTCCGCGTGTCGCCGTGGCTCAGGGGGCCGCGACGATCCTGAACACGCGCCCGCCGTGGGAGATCACGTACAGCTCGCCGCGGGCATCTTCGCCGAAGGACGAGATGCTGCCTACGTTCTGCAGGTCCCACGACCGCGCGTCGGCGGCGGCGCCGTTGGCGTAGCGGAAGGAGCGGATCCACCCCTCGCAGTAATCCGCGTAGAAGTAGTGCCCGCGCAGCGCCGGAATGTCCTGCCCGCGGTAGACGAATCCACCGGTGATGGAGCATCCGTCGGAGTGCGTGTACTCCGCCACGGGCACCGTAAGCCCCGTCCGCGTGCACCCGGTGGAGGGCTCGAAGCAGTCCGATCCCTCCATCACGTCCCACCCGTAGTTCACCCCGCCCTGCCCGGCGGGCGCCACGTTGATCTCCTCCAGCCGGTTCTGCCCCACGTCGGCCGTGTACAGCAGGCTGGCGGTGCGGTCCCAGGAAAAGCGCCACGGGTTGCGCAGCCCCATCGCCCAGATCTCCGGCCGCCGGTCCGTGCGCCCCGCGTTGGGGTTGTCGGCGGGGATGGCGTACGGCCGCGCCGCGTCCACGTCTATGCGCAGCAGCTTGCCCAGCAGCTGCGTGGGATCCTGCCCCGTCTCCTGCGGGTCGCCGCCGCCGCCCCCGTCGCCCATTCCGACGTACAGCTTGCCGTCGGGCCCGAACGCCACCAGCCCGCCGTTGTGGTTGCTGAACGGCTGCGCCACCGCCAGCACCAGCTCCGCCGTGGCGGCATCCGCGCGGTCGGGGTCCGCGCTGACGCGGTAGCGCTCGATGCGGGTGTCGCCGCGCGTGTCGGTGTAGTTGACGAAGAAGGTGCCGTTGCCGGCGTACTGCGGATGGAACGCCACGCTCAGCAGCCCCCGCTCGCCCCCCGCCGACACCTTCGACGAGATGTCCAGGAACGGCGTGGGGAGCAGCGATCCGTTCTGCACGATGCGGATGCGTCCGGGCTGCTCCACGATGAACAGCCGCGTGTCGTTCACCGGCGCGGTGAGGTGCACGGGCGACTGCAGCCCCTCCGCCACCTGCTGCAGGCGGATGCCGGTCTCCCCCGCGGGCGGGCCGCCGCCGGAGGGGCCGCTGTCGCACGCCGCCGCGGCGAGCAGCAGCAGGGCGAGGGGGATGCGCAGGATCATGACGCCTCCGGCAGTGGATCGGATGATTCGTCCGCGCCGTCCGCGGGCTCCTCCAGCAGGTCGCGTGCGTCCTGCTCGCGGTGCCAGGGAACGCGCACCCGCACCCCGAACTGCGTTCCGCCCTGGTAGCCGGGGCCGAAGATGGCCACGTTCTGCCCGGGGTCCACCATCGCGGGAATGCCGGCCTCGCGCAGCGTCTCCGCCGCGAAGTCGGCCTCCCACAACGCGGCGAACGTCGCCACCACCACCCACGGTTCGCTGCGCTCGGGCATCGGTCGTTCGCCTGGCTGCGGGTTCACGGCTTTGCTGGATGGTACGCTTGAACCCGCGAAGTCGTCAAAGGTTTGATGAAAACAGCGGGATGATCAGGCGGAGGAAGCGGAGGAAAGAGAAGGCGCGGAGGTCGGTCCGGCCCGGCGAGTCCCGCGCCCAGGCGATCGGATCGCGGCAAGGGAAACGTGATTCCGAAGAAGTTGAAGCCCCGTTCGGCGAGCGCTAGCGAGCCGGGACGGGGCTTCTGGCCGTTCGAGCCGCGGCTTCAGCCGCCCTCTCCCTGCGCGAAGCGTCAATCCCCCGGCGGCCCGGCCACGCGGCGCACCTCGGCGACCAGGTGCGGGGGCATGCACGGCTTGATGAGCAGCCCGTTGAATCCCTCCGCCACCAGGCGGTCCTTGTCCACCGAGAGCGCCATGGCCGTCAGCACCACGATGGGAATGCGGGCCGTGCGCTCGTCGGCGCGCAGCTCGCGCATGGCTGCGCGGCCGTCCATCACCGGCATGGCAAGGTCCATCAGGATCAGGTCCGGCAGGTGCTCGCGCGCCACCTCCACCGCCTGCCGGCCGTTGGCCGCGCCCAGCGTGCGGTACCCCTCGCGCTCCAGCACGGTGAGCAGCGCCAGCCGGTTGTCCTCGTGGTCGTCGGCGAGGAGGATGGTCCTGGGCATGAGCGGTAGCCGGGCGGCCGGACGCGGGCGGCGTGCCCGGCCGGCCAGGGACGGAGAGGTGCGGAGTGCACGGTGCGCATCGCGAATCGCAAGATCAGCGCCGTCCCGTGCTCCGGATCACCCCGCGAACAGGTCCTGCTGTGCGGTGGCGGGATAGACGAGGGTGCCGTCCTCCCGCACCACCGCGTGCTCCGAGAGCGCCGCCCGCCGCGCCTCCCCCGGGCCGATGACGTCCAGCACGGGGACGCCGCGGGCCAGCAGCGCGTCGGTGATCAGCCGGCGGTGGCAGCGCCAGGGCACCGCCTCGGCGCACATGATGGTCGTCCGCCGCTCCGCGCCATCGCGCATCAGGCGGCGCAGGGCGGCCTGGAACGGCGGCGTGGGCATGTAGTCGGCGTATGCGCGAAACGCCGCGTGCCGCCACGCCGTGTTGGGCGACGGCCCCGCGGACGGGTCCGACGCGCGCCGGCCGCCCAGGGCCTCCTCGTGCCGGTACGCGATGTCCGCGTCCGCCAGCGTCGCCGCCAGCTCGTCGCGGCCGAACTGCGGATGCCGCCGCGAGCCGGGAAAGCGCCGCACGTCCACCAGCAGCTGGATCCCGTGCTCCCGCAGCAGCCTCACGAACTCCTCCGCCGTGCGCGTGGAGTGCCCGATGGTGTAGATGGGCGGCGTGTCCATTGTCCCGCCTGTCGCCGTGTCGTCCATCCTGAGTCCTTCGGCTCTACGCGCACCCCTGTCGGATGAAGTCGCTCCCGCGACGGCTGTCATTTCGAAAGGTCAGCGCCAGTAGACGCGGGGCGCCTCCCATCACACCAGAAACTTGACGGCGGGCGCAGGCGCCACCTGTACTTCAAGATGCAGTCCGGGCGGCGACCGGAGGATCTCGCCAGCAGGAGCGCGGGACCAGTTCCGATGCACGGCGGCCAGCTCCGGTAACCCGGCGTGGCGCGGGGCCCCTCCCCCCGGCCCCCTCCCCGCTCGTTCCTCGCGGAGAGGGGGAGGTGTTCGGCGACGAATCCCGCGAGGCGCGGAGCACTCCATCACGCCATCACGAAGCCGGCTGCTCCACGGCCGCGATGGCGATGGAGATGGTCACCTCGTCCCCCAGCACCGCGCCGCCGCCTTCGGCCGCGCGGTTCCAGGAGACGCCGTAGTCCATGCGGTTGATGCGCGTCTCCGCCTCGAAGCCGATGCGCCGGCGGCCGGGCGCCCCGCCCACCTCCAGCATCCGCCCCTCCAGCACCACCGGCCTGGTCACGCCGCGGATGGTCAGGTTGCCGTGCACCTGCAGCTCATTTCCGCGCGCCACCACCCGCGTGCTGCGGAAGGTGATGGCGGGGTGGTTCTCCGCGTCGAAGAAGTCGGCGGAGCGCAGGTGCGTGTCGCGGCGCTCGTTGTTGGTGTCGATGCTGGCCGTCTGGATGTCGACGGACACCGACCCGCCGCCCAGGTTGGCCGGGTCGGCCACGATGGTGCCGCTCCACGTATTGAAGGTGCCGTTCACCCGGCTGACCAGGTGGCGGATGCGGAAGGTGAGCTCGCTGTGCGTGGGTCGATCTGCCAGCGCACCGGCGCCGCGCCAGGTGCATCGGCGGGACGGATGGCGGGCGCCGCGGCTGCGGCGGCGGCCAGGAGCGACGGAACGACGGCCAGGGACAACAGGGTGCGGCTGCGGACTCGCATCGGGCTCTTCGGTAGATGGGTCGTGGGACGACAGGTGTTGCGACGAACATACGTGGCCGCGCTTCCCGTCGTCCAGTGGAGATGGAAGGGTAAGGGGGAAGGGGTGAACGAAGCCGCATCGGCGATCCAACCCGCACGCCTGCGTCCGTGACCGGAAAAACCGAGGGGGCGCCCTGCGGCAGAGAGCGCCCCCGTTCACCCGTTCACCGCCGCCGCAGCATCCGCCGCAGGTCCGCCTCGGCGGCGATGTAGCCGAACGGCGCCCAGTCCTCGGCGCTGGTGATGCGCCAGAAGATCTCTTCCGCCTCGTCCGGCCGGTCGTTGTACAGGTACCAGTTCCCCACGCCGTACTGCAGCGTGGCCAGCGTGGTGGACTCGCCGCTCTGCGCCAGCAGCGACTCGGGCGCCAGCACGCCCTTGTACATCAGCAGGCGCCGGTAGTAGCTGTCGTTCTCGATCATCTCCATCCCCGGCTGGATGGGCTCGAGCACGGCGGCCGCCTCCTGCTCGCGCCCCAGCCTGCGCAGCGTCATGTACAGCCAGTCGCTGGCCGCCACACGGGAATCATCGTTCCGCGACACCGCCAGCGCGTTGCGGAACCCGTACACCGCCTGGTTGAACTCGCCGCGCAGGTAGTGCGCAAGCCCCAGGTGGTACCACACGTTGTAGTGCAGCGTGCTGAGGGGGATGTTGCGGTCGTTGGGCTGGCCGTCCGGCTCCACCTCGTCCGGCCGCCCCTGCAGCAGCCGCGCGGCCACGTTCAGGTCCTGCACGGCCCTGTCGAACTCGCGCACGGTGATCCACCGGTGGCCCCGGTGGCGGTACATGCGCGCGTCGCGCGGGTGCTTGCGAATCCCCTCGCTGAAGATGCCGATGGCGTCGCGGTACCGCCCCAGGTACGCCACCCGCCGGCCCAGCCAGATGATGGCGTCGGCGTTCTCGGGGTCGCGCTCGTAGGCGGAGTACGCCTGGGCCAGGTCCGCCTCCAGCTGCTGGCGGCGCTCCAGGGGGCGCTCCACGGCGTACAGGGGCGCGCCCAGCAGCGAGACGGCCTCGGGATAGCCGGCGGGCGTGGGCGGCCCCCGGCGCCCAATGCAGGACGCGAGCAGCACGGCCGGAACCAGCGCGATCGCGGTGGCGAGCCTCATCAGGCGACGCTCCGGGGGACGGGGGGCGGCAGGGCGGCCGCGCGTGCGCGCCCAGAGGCGGGCGCCGGGGGATGCGCGGCCGGTGCGTACGGAACGGTGGAACGGAACTGCGACAGTGCTGGACAATACGCGCGAAGCGGCGGCTTGAAAAGGGTTGCCGCCGCTTTCCGTTTCCCGCGCGTGCGCTCAGCGGTTCAGCCGCAGGGGAAACATCAGCTGCGCGGGCACGGGCCAGCCGTCCTCCGTGGCGGGGACAAAGCTGATGGCGCGCACGTAGCCGAGGACGCGGTTCTCCAGCGAGCCGCGCATCATCGTGCGCTCCAGCCGCGCCTCCAGCACGTTGCCGCCCGCGTCCAGCGCCACGCGCACCCACACGGTGCCGCTGGCGTTGGGCAGGAGCCCCGGCGCGGCGGTGCGGTCGCGCACGTCGCCAAAGGTGCCGCCCCCGAACATCCCGTACCCCGCCACCGCCGCGTCGCGCGGCTGCGGCGAGCACACCTCCCGCCGCCCCACGCGCAGCACGGGCTGCTCGCCGCCCAGGTCAATCCGCAGCCGCACGCCCCACTCGCGCTCCGACGGCTCCACGCCACGCCGGTGCGCAAAGACCATCTTCTGCAGCGTGTCGGCCAGCGCGGGGGGAAGGCGGTGCTCGATGACGTCGCGGCGCACGTTCATCCCTTCCGCGCTGAACCCCATCGCGAACAGCACGTGCCCCGCCGGGCTCCCCGCCTGCCGCCACAGCCGCGCGGCGTCCTGCACCATCGCGGCGGAATCCACCAGCAGCGCGGCGGGCGGAAGCTCGGCCGGGAACGCGGATGGGCGGCAGGGGCGGCCGACGGGCGCGGGCGCCTCGCTCAGCAGGCTGGCACGCCCGGGCGCGGCGCCGCTGAAGGTGGAGCACGCCGCGCAGGCCAGGAGCGCGGCCACGGTCACGAGCGGGCGACGGTACGTCATGGGAAGGCGGGGGAGCAGGTGGATGCCGGCGGTCCATACACGACGGTGACCGGTGCGTTACCATCCCGTTTCTCAATCGATAACGCCGTCGCATCACGGATGCCACCCGCTCGCGTGTAACGATTTTTCTGGCGATGGATGATTCGCACCCGGAGTCCGCGCGTCCTGCCCTCCCGGTTTCTGTTCGGAGGCGCCGCTTCGCAACTCGCTTCAACGAAACACGCCGGCGCCGACCGAAGGACCTTGCCGGCGGAACCGCGGGACCGGCCACGTGCCCCTGGGCCGCCCTGGCGACGCTCGGAACAAGATTT
>DATABT010000151.1:0-4407 GCA_036259455.1 Longimicrobium sp.
GCCGCGGTCGTTTGTCAGGCCTGGAATTGCGCGCCACAACGTTGTGGCCGGCCGCCCCTCCCTCCCCCGCAAACTGCGCGGGGGAGGGAGCTGGCTCGTGGCGCATCGGCTGGCCTAACCGAACGCCTTGTCCCCCTGTCCCCTTGTCCCCTTGTCCCCTTGTCCCCTTGTCCCTCGCTCCTCATGCCTTCAGCCGCATCACCCAGCGATACGCCTGGATCGTATCCCGCTCGAAGCCGTCCACGCATCCCCACAGGTACAGCTGGAACACGCGGTACGCCGCCTTGCCCCAGCGCTCCTCGATCTGCTCGCGGTGGGCGTCCAGGTTGCGCGCCCAGTGCATGGTGGTGAGGCCGTAGTTCTCGCGGTCGTTCAGCACCGTCTCGATTTCGAACGGGCTGCGCGACACCTCGCCCAGGTAGTCGTGCAGGCACAGCGGCGTGCCGTTGCCGCGGAAGATGTAGCGCTCGAAGAAGGTGCTCACCTCGTACTTCTTGCGCGTGGCACTGGCGTCCAGGGCAATGCGGCCGCCGGGCTTGAGCAGCCGCGCGTAGTGCTTGAGCGTTTCTCCGTAGTCCGGCAGGTGCTCGGTCACGCCCAGGTTCACGATGCCGTCGTAGGGCTCGGCCGGCTCGTGCTCCCACAGGTGCTCGCGGCGCACCTCGCACGGCAGTTGCTCCCCGCGGATGAGCGCGTTGATGAACGCCTCGGATTCTCTGGAGATCGTGAGGCTGGTGACGCGGATGCCCTTGTGCCCGGCGTACTGCGTGAACGCGCCCCATCCACCGCCCACGTCCAGCACGCGGTCCCCCGGCCTGGCGCCGATGGAGTCCAGCGCGAAGTCCAGCTTGCGGGTGATGGCGTCTTCCAGCGGCTCGTCCGCGTGGGTGAAGACCCCCTGGGAGTAGCAGCGGTGGCGCCGGTCCAGGAAGAGGAGGTAGAACTCCGGCTCGCGGTCGTAGTGCTCGGCGATGAAAGCGCGGTCGCTGCGCACCTGCCCGCCGACGAGCGGACGGACGAAGCGCATGGCCCACCGCACGGGGTGCCGGTCGGTGAACATGGACCGCAGCGCCAGCAGGGGCTTGATCTCGCCCACCACGTCCAGCGCGCCGGCCAGGTACGCCTCGCAGACGGCGAGCGCGTCCATGGTGGCCAGGGCGGCGGCGCCGCGCCGGTCCCTGACCACCAGCGTCGCGGCCGGGTCGCCGCGGCCGAAGACCCTGGGAGCGGCGCCGGGCATCTGCACCGCGAACGAGGGCGCGCCGTTCCGCGCGACGCGCTCGTAGCCCTTCTGGACCATCCCCACCAGCCGGTCGAACGACTCCATCACTCTCCTCCGCACCTCGGGTGTGATCTGCTCCGGACCTCCTGGTACGTCAGCTGCGCCGGGTGAACGGGAGACCACCATCCGCCGTTCACCCGCTCCCTACGCCGTGATCACCAGCGTCTCGTACGCGATCTCCAGCGACTCCACCGCCACCTCGTTTCCGCCGGCCGCGAGGTCCGCGCCCGTGATCCGGGTGGGCCGCGCGCGCTCCAGCGTCCACGTCATCCGGGTCGCGCCGGCCTCGTCCAGCAGCACGATGGTGACGGTGCCGCGCGGAAGGGTGTTCATGCGGATCCCGCCGAACCAGCCGCGGAACCGGTCATCGTTCTCGAAGACGCCCTTGCGCAGGGTGACGCTTCCCACGCTCCCCGAGCGCGGCTGCACGACGGCCCTGCCGCCGTGGCGATCGTCGATCACCTGCGCGCCACCGTCGGGCGCGGACATCTCCTGGAACGGCACCACGAGGCCCTGGAACAGCGTCGCGCGAAAGCGAAACGTGGGCGGCGGCGATACTTCGTTCCGGCTCTCTCCGGCCATCCTGGATTCCGCGGGTGCGTCGATGGATTCGGCGTCGCCAGCCAATCCACCGCAGGCTATTCCCTATTCCCTATTCCCTATTCCCTATTCCCTATTCCCTATTCCCTATCCCTTCGGCTTGTCCGCCCACGCCGCGACGGCCTCTCGCGCATAGGCGTATCCCACCTCCGAGATCTCCTGCATCTGCTCGAACGCCATCAGCGCGAACGCCTCGATGGGGGGGCGCAGGCAGAAGTCCGCCTTCTCCACCGCCTCCTTCTCGCGCCAGCTGCTGTGCAGGAGCGAGGAGCGCATCGCCGTTTCCATGATCCCGGGGAACGGCCGCACCTGCGCCCCGCGGCGAAAGCGGCCGCGCAGCACGTCCCACGCGGTGGGGACGCGGTCCGCGGTAAACGTGGCGTCCTCCTCCAGCGACACCTCCGACGCCACGACGACGCCCACGCCCTGCTCGCGCATCACGTCCACCGGCAGGTTGTTCAGCAGCGCGCCGTCCACCAGCAGGTGGTTGCCCTCCAGCACCGGCGGGGCAAAGACGGGGATGGACGCACTGGCCAGGACGTACTTTCGCAGCAGCCCCGTGCGGTGGACCATCATCTCCGCCGTGGTGAGGTTGCTGGTGACGCAGAAGTACGGCGTCCACAGGTCCTCGATCTCCGTGTCGCCGTAGACGCGCTCGCCGCAGATGGCGCCCAGGCGGTTGTCCACCAGCGAGACGAGAGGAAGGGTGAGCTGCTTCTGCGGCCGCCATTCCAGGTAGATGCGGTGGTTGATGGCCAGCAGCTCGTCCGGCGGAATGCCGACCGCGTACTGGGCCGCCACGCCCGCGCCCATGCTGGTGCCGCCGATGTAGTCGATGGGGACGCCCGCCTCGGTGAGCGCGCGCAGCACCCCGATGTGCGCGAACCCGCGCGCCCCGCCGCCGCCGAGCACGACGCCGACCGCGCGCCCCGCCAGCATGCGCCCCAGCCGCGCGAAGTCCGCCGCGCCGTCCCAGCGCAGGTGCACGTGCTCGCGCACCTGCCGTCCCTCCAGCCAGCGGCGCGTACCGCTCGGCCGCGTGCCGCCGTCCGCGTGGACCAGAACCAGCATCTCGTGCGCGTCGCTCGCGCGGTCCTCCATCCGCTCCAGCGCGCGCTCCACGGGTCCCGGGCCGGGATCCTCGTCCGCGCGGGCGAGCAGGAGAACGCGGTCCGCCTGGCGCATGCAGCGGCGCGTCCACGCGCTGGCGCCCTCGTCCGCCTGGTAGAGCACGAAGCGCTGGTCCACCTCGCGCGCCTCCAGCCAGGCCAGCAGCCGCGCGGTGTCCGCCCCGTCGCCCCAGGCCTGCGCAATGCCGGCTTCCGCCATCCGCCGGTCGGTCTCCGCCGACGTCAGGTGCAGCGTGGGGCCGTGCTCCGCCAGCGCCTTCGCCAGCCGGTCGCAGAACGCGGCCACCGGCGCGCCGGGGCTGGCCGCCACCACGGCGACGTTGGTCACCCGCGCCACGTGTCCGTCCGGGCGGCGGCTGTTCATGCGGTCGATGACCAGCCGCGTCACGTGCCGCAGCGTCTGCGGGCGGCGGGCGACCAGCTGGTCGAACTCCGCGTTCTCCAGCCCGATGAGCACCGAGTCGCGCACGGCCTCAACCCGCTCGCCGCGCGGCTCGCAGCCAAAGAAGGAGAGCTCGCCCACGAACTCGCCGCGCCCGGCCTCGCCCAGCACGTGCACGGTGCCGCCCTTTTCGTAGCGCACCGTGCGCAGGCGGCCGCTGATGACCAGGTAGAGCGCGCCGCCCATCTGGTTCTGCTCGAAGAGCAGTTCGCCGCGGCGGCGGTGGATCCACTCCGCCATGCGCCCCAGGTCGTCCAGCAGCGCGCGGTCCATCGTGCCGAAGACGGCGTGCAGGCGGCAGAGAAGCTGCTGGCGCTGGATGCGCACCCACACGCGCCGCAGCTGCTCGAAGCGCTTCGCCAGCGCGTCGCGGTCCGCGTCGGCCACGCGCGCCAGATCGATGCCGGTCGCCGCGCGCACCTCCACGATGCCGCGGCTGCCGGCCAGCACCTGCAGCTCGTCCACCGCCTCGCCCGGCGCCATGGTGCGCAGCAGCGTCTCTTCGCCGTTGGGCAGGCGCTCCACCACGTGCATCTCGCCCGCGAGCAGCAGGTAGAGCGCGGGCTCCGCCTGCCCGGTGCGAAAGAGCACGCCGCCCGCGGCCAGCCGCACGGGGTGCATGACGGCCGCGAGCGCGTCCGCCGCATCGGCTTCCAGCGCGCCGAAGTGCGTGGCGAGCTGCGCGTGAAAATCAGGAGAAAGCACCGCGGGGTCCGGCATGGGCGGCGTGGGGAAAGAGGCCGTCGAAGGTTGCCCAATTTACGTTGCACCCGCGGCAGCTAGCAAGCAGGTGCTACGGATGTCCCGAAACGCGTGGCATGAAAGATCGTCACGCGGAGCCGCGGAGAAAAGGGAGAAGCGATGCGTTTCCGCGCCTCCAGCGGAATCCGCAGGCTCCGGAAAACCGCACTCACGCAGAGCAGCGGAGAGGCAGAGAAGCAGAGGAACGCGAT
>DATABT010000152.1:0-5760 GCA_036259455.1 Longimicrobium sp.
GCGGCGTCGGCGGGGGGACCGGCGGCGGCGCGCCCTCTGCGGCGCGGCGCGGGGGTCCCGTCACCGCCGGCGGGGGCGGCGGGCGGATTCACGTCGTTGCGGTCGTCACCCTGGGGCACGGGTCAGGCTCCTGCGTGGCGTAACGAGGGATAAGCCGGGAGCCGGCGCCCACCCCTGGGGGCGGCGCGGCGGCAAGCGAACGGCGGCGTGCCCGGCCCGCGTAACGGCGGCCGGACGGTACGGAATTCAAGCGGAACCCGGTATTCGGCTGCGGCCCGCGCCTCCCGCGCGCGAAGGCGGGCGGGGAAAGCAGGGGCCAAGCGGTCCGACAGCATGCAATGGCCAGGCCACCCCCGGCAAGTGTTCCCAAGCCGAAAGCCTTGCGGTTGCGCGAAAATCACAACGCGGCCTCGTGGAACCGGCAGCCCCGCGAGGCCGTGATTTCGCCGGATTCGATTTCACGCCCACGAATTGAGGGCGGGCTCCTCCGCGGGGACAAAGGGCGCCCTGCCGCCGTGGCTGGAGACGACCAGCGACCAGGCCAGGGCGAACATCAACCGCTCGCGCGCGACCTCGTCCTGATCTTTCCCGGCCAGCGCCAGCATCGCCTGAAAGAGCGTCGTCCGCCCCTCCCCCGACCGGCAAATCTGCGTCACGATTGCAGACACCGCCTCCGCAGGGGCCTCCAGGACGTCGCCCACCTGCCGGCGGGCGACCTCGTAGGCGGGCTCGGGAAGCCCGGTGGATTCCGCCCATTCGAGCACCAGCTGATCCTGCCCCCCGGTCTGAGCGAGCTCGAACTCGAACCAGGTCCGCAACCGTGCGAGGGCAAGAATGCGCCGTGGCCGCCGCTCCACCCGCATGGCACCCTGGAAGGCGATGCGCAACGCCCTGAGTTGATCACGGCCACCCGACCACACCATCCCCGCCATCTCCCTGCGCGCCGTGGTTTCGGGCACGTTCACCCACCGGCTTACGCGCAGGGCGACCAGCCCTGGAAAGCCGAAGCGCGAGGCGGCATCCAGCAACATGGACGACCAGTGCTCGTCGTACACGTGGGCGTCCTGCAGCCTCTTCACCTCCGCCTCCTCCACGGCAGGTAGCCGGGGATGACCACGGGGCCCTCGCCGCCTTCCAGCACGCCTCGCAGCCCCGACATGATGCCGGTGAAGCGGAGATGGTGGTCCACCTCCCGCTCCAGGTGGCCGTGCGAGGCAAGCACCACCGTGAGCGACAGGAAGGACGCCGCAAATACGAACGCGGCGGGCACGACCGCGGTCCACACACCGGGCGGGCGAGAAGTGAGCGCCAGCGCTCCCAGCGCGGCGATTCCCAGCACGGGGAGCCGCCAGGGAAAAAAGCGCCACCAGTCGAGCGCCACCGTGGGACGGTCTTCCTCCAGCCGCTCCAGGTTCGCGCGAAGCACGGCCGTCCGCACGCCGCGCAGGGGTTCGGGAACGGTCTCGTCCCTTTCCAGCAGGCGCGGAGAGCCCGTCAGCACGTGGCGCAGCGCTGCCCGTTCCGCGGGCCGCAGCAGCTCGATGGCCCAGCGGTCGGCGGACGCCTCCTCGAACAGGCGGTTGGCGGCGCGCGACGTGTCGTGCGCGCGAACCAGGCGGGACGTGGCCAGCAGCAGAACCACCGCCGCCCCCGCGCCGGGCCAGCCCGCCGGGAACAGCGGAAGCGCGCACAGCGCGGCGATCCAGTACGGCGTTGCGCCGAGCAGCAGGTGCAGGTACAGGGGATTGTAATGGGGCCGGGCGTGCCCCAGCTCGTGCAGCACGGTGAACCATCCCGCACCCTGGACGTCCTCCGGGGGATCCTTCAGCACGATGTACGACAGACCCAGCGCCGCGGGGTTCACGCACGCCAGCGGGTGGCCCAGACCGGCCGAGTCGCGTTCGTCGGTGGAGAACATGCGGATCCGGTGCGTGCGCGCGTCCGGCGCCGCCCGCAGGTCACGGAACTGGAACAGCACCTGGCGAATTCGCGGATCGTAGCGGTCGATGTAGTCCTCGACCGTGTGCTCGCGCAGCGGGAGACCGCGAAAGCGGTAGAGAACGTCGTGCAGCATCCGGAAGCTCGCCTGCCGGCTCCCCCACATCTGCCCGGTTCCAAACAGCAGCGCGGCCGAAACCACCAGCAGCGCCAGCGCGGAAAAGGCCGCCGGCCCGGGGTACCGCGCGGCCACGACCGCCGCAAAGAAAAGGAAGGGGAAGGTGAAGAGCGCGACCAGGATCAGCATCAGGAAGTTTACCGTCCAGTAAAGGACGGCGAGGAGGAGCCGCTGCATCGTCACCTCCGCGACGCGGCCAGCCGCAGCACCTCGTCGATCAGCGGCCGGACCGGCAGGTCCGGCTCCGCCTCCGCGGCATCGCCCCGCTCCCGCAGCTCGGCGTGCACCTCGTCGGGCGAGGGGTCGCGGCCGCTCGCCTCTCGCACACGCACGACGATGTCCAGCACCGTCCGCAGCAGCGCCGCCGCGGCCGCGATCACCTGCAGCAGCTCGCCGAAGTCGGCGCGCGCGGCCGTGGTCGTAGGCACGTAGCTCCGCCCCTTCACGATTCCGCGAACCACGGACGGGCCCACCAGGTCGATCTCGTGGGTCCAGCGACCGCGCAGAACCTGGAAGATGACGTCGTCGTGCCACGACGCGGGGGACGGAATCGCCGCCTCGCGGCGCGTCGCCACGGTCGCCGGGTCAGCAGGGGCGGTCGCGGGCATCCGCTCGGGCGCATCGACGGCGTAGTCCTCGTGCCCCAGCTTCACCAGCACCGCGTCGCCCAGCGCGGTCAGCGACAGCCGCCCCTCCCGCTCGGTGACGAACCCGGTGTCGCGCAGCTCGTCCAGCAGGCTTCCCGCGGAAAAGCCGGCGCCGAAGTGGTGCTCGAAGTCCGCCCGCGCGCCACACACGCCCGATCCCAGCATCCACAACGTGAACGACAGCTGCTCGTCCGCGAGGGTCTCGGCCACCAGCCACTCCGTCCGCGTGTAGCGCGTCATGCCGCGCCTCCGTGGAAGCGGAGGCTGCGGAGCCCTTGCGCGCGGCGAAGGGCGCACCCGCACACCCTGCACGCGCTCAGGTCGTCATCCGTGTACCAGAACACCGCGCGATGCGCGTCGTCCAGGTCGCGGATGGCGCCCCGGCCCGCGTACCCCGTCCTGAACTTGCGCGGGATGATCACCAGCACCTTGCTCGAGACGTCGGGGTGCGCGCAGAAGTCGTGGGTCTCGGCGATCGCGCCGGGCGAGTCGCCGTAGAGGATGACGACCAGGTGGGCGGCCCGGGCCTGGGCCAGTTCGCGGGTCTTCCACGACGCTCCGGCCACCGCTCCCGGAACGTCCTCGCTGAACGTGGCGTAGTGCCCCTCGCCGATCAGCCGGTCGCGGATCTCCCGCCGCTTGCGGGCAACGGGGGTGTCGGTTTCCGGCGCAGGACCCCACACCAGGATGCTGAGGGCAATGTCCTTGAGGCGTTCGAGGTTGCGCTCGTACGCGGCCGTGAACCGCGCGCGCTCCCGCTCGGCGGCGGGGGTGAGGGGCGGGGGGAGCGGGGGGCGGTCCATCCGGATCCTCCATCGGAAAGCGATCGATCGGCCACACCGGGTGTCTTCCGCTTTGGTCGGCCTCGCGAACGCCGATTCGCGCCTTTTCCCCTTGTTCGCCCGGCGTGTCACCCCGCGTCCGGCAGACCGGCGGCCGGATGCGCGGAGCATCCGGAACCGCCGCGAGCGAACTCCGTCCGCTCCGTGTGGAAGACCCATCTGTTTGCGGCCTGCGGGGAACGTTCCGTGTCGGGACGCGCAAACTGGCGTGGCGCTTGCTGCTGCGCGCGCAACCGCCGGCATTCCGGCGCCTCCTTTTTCCGCATCCCGCTGCCCCATGAGCCGCACCGACCCCGACGCCGCCCCGGACAGCCGCGCGCACACGGTGCCCATCGCCGAGGTGCTGCGCAGCCAGGCGCGGCTGCGGGCGCTGGTGGAATCCGACGCCGCCATGGTGTGGACCACCGACGCGCGGGGGATGGTGGAGGACATGCCCGTCTGGCGACGCCTCACCGGGCAGACGCTGGAGGAGGTGCGCGGCTCGGGATGGGTGAACGCCATCCACCCCGACGACCGCGAGCGCACGCTGCGGGCGTGGTGGGGCGCGCACGAGGTGCGGGGCCCCTACCGCGCCGAGTACCGGCTGCGGATGGCGGACGGCGGCTACCGCTGGTATCAGGCGCGCGGCGTCCCCATCCTGGACGAGGACGGCGAGATCCGCGAGTGGGCCGGCACCCTGCACGACGTGCACTCGCGCCGCGAGGCCGAGGCCGAGCGCGATGCCCTGCTGCGCGACCTGGAGCGGCAGCGCGCGGAGGCGGAGGCGCACGCCCTGGCCGCGTCGGAGCTGGCGGCGCAGCTGCAGGACCAGGCGGCGGAGCTGGAGCACCAGATGGCCGAGGCGCAGGCCATTGCCGAGGAGCTCGAGGCCACCAACCACCAGCTGGCCGAGGCCAACGCCGCCGTCCGGGCCGCCCTGGAAGACGAGGCGCGGCTGGTGGAGACGCTGCACCGCATCGGCGTCACCCTTACCGGCGAAACGGACCTGGGGCGCATCGTCCAGGCGGCCACGGACGAGGCGACCACCCTTACCGGGGCCCAGTTCGGCGCGTTCTTCTACAACGTGCTCAACGAGGCCGGGGAATCGTACACGCTCTACACCCTCAGCGGCGCGCCGCGCGAGGCGTTCGAGCGCTTTCCCATGCCGCGCAACACGGCCGTCTTCTCCCCCACCTTTCACGGCGAGGGCGTGGTCCGCAGCGGCGACATCACGAAGGATCCCCGCTACGGGCAGAGCGCCCCCCATCACGGGATGCCCAGGGGGCACCTTCCCGTGCGCAGCTACCTGGCCGCGCCGGTGGTGGCGCGGACGGGCGAGGTGCTGGGCGGGCTCTTCTTCGGCCACGCGCAGCCGGACGTGTTCACCGAGCGCGCCGAGCGGCTGGCCGTGGGGATCGCGGGATGGGCGTCCGTGGCCATCGAGAACGCGCGCCTG
The DNA here is from genome assembly GCA_036259455.1 of Longimicrobium sp. Taxonomy (GTDB): domain Bacteria; phylum Gemmatimonadota; class Gemmatimonadetes; order Longimicrobiales; family Longimicrobiaceae; genus Longimicrobium. Next base: position 5,041 of record DATABT010000152.1, read on the forward strand.
CACGATGCCGAGCGGCGGGCGCGCGCGGCGGCGGAGCGGGCGGCGGAGCGGGGGCAGCGGCTGCTGGAGGTGGCGGGTCGGATGGCGCGCGCGCTGAACCCGGCGCAGGTGGCCCGGGTGGCGGTGGAGCACGGGATGCGGGCCATCGGGGCCGACGCGGGGTCCATGGCGCTGCTGGACGAGGCGGGCGCGGAGTTCACCATCGTGGGTACGCGCGGCTATCCCCATCCCGTGGAAGAGCGGTTCCGGCGCTTTCCCGTCCACCCCGGCGCGCCCATGTCCGACGCGGTGCTGGCGCTGCGCCCCGTGCTGCTGCGCGACACGGGAGAGTGGCGCGAGCGCTTTCCCCGCACGGCGGACGCGGCGGTGGAGACGGGGTACGAAGGGTACGCCGCCGTGCCCATCGTGGCGGAGGGGCGGGCGCTGGGCGCGCTGGGCTTCAGCTTCCGGGACGGGCAGGCGTTCGACCCCGGCGTGGACGTGTTCCTGGAGACGCTGGCCGGCCACTGCGCCTCCGCACTGGAGCGCGCGCGGCTGTACGAGGCGGAGCGCGCCGCACGGGCGGAGGCGGAATCCGCCAATCGTGCCAAGAGCCGGTTCCTGGCCAGCATGAGCCACGAGCTGCGCACGCCGCTGAACGCCATCGGCGGGTACGTGGAGCTGATCGAGCTGGGGCTGCGCGGCCCGGTCACGCCGCAGCAGCAGACGGACCTGGACCGC
>DATABT010000153.1:0-4273 GCA_036259455.1 Longimicrobium sp.
GCCGCGGGGAAGTCCCGCGGCGCGCGGAGCAGTCAGCGCACGCTGATCTGCCGCACCATCCCGTGGGCCACGTGCGGGGCGCCGTCCTTTGCGTCCGGCACGAAGCAGAACAGCGCGTACTCGCCGGGCTCGAAGTCCATCGTCAGCTGGTTGCTCTCGCCCGTGCTGAGGAAGCTGGTGCCGCCAATGGGCATGGCGGGCGGCTGGCCCTGCATTCCCGCCTGCATCCACGCCAGCACGTCCTGCGGGGACTTGCCCGGCGCCAGGCGCATCAGCACGAACTCGTGCGGCTGCGCGGCGGCGTTGGTCACGTGGATGGTGTGGCGCCCGGCCGTGAGCTCCGGCTGGATGTCGAAGGCGTAGTCCCGGAGCGTCATCCGCACGTCCGCCTCGCCCATCTGCGCCTCGTTGGCGCCGGGGACCACGGTGAGCGGCTTGACCATCCCCTTGGCGATGTGCGGCACGCCGTCGGGCGAGGGGATGAAGCAGACCAGCGCGTACTCGCCCGGCTGCAGCACCACCGTGCTCTCGCTGGAGGCGCCCGGCGCGTGGGCATTGGGCCCGCCCACGAAGGTCGCCCACTCCGGCATCGGCTCACCCTCGCTCTGGGCCAGCTCCACCAGCTCGGCGGCGGTGTGCCCCTCGGCCAGGCGCACCAGCTGCACGTGGTGCATCTCCTTGCCCTGGTTCACCAGGCGCACCGTCGTGAGCCCCGCGGGAATCGTCGCGGGGGCGGCGAATGCGAACTCGCGCGAGGTCACCGTCACCACGTTGGCCGTGGCCGCGGGCGTCTGCGCAAAGGCCTCGCGGCCGCCGCGGCTCTCGTCCGCCGCCTTGTCCACGGTGCAGGCCGCCTGGGCCAGCACCAGCGCCGCCGCGAAGGTCGTCCAGTAGGTGGTACGCATGGGGGTCATCCTTGTATGTGCTGCAGCCCGTCGCCGGGCATCGGTTGGGTTCAGCGGGGCACGGCGCCCCGCGGTGAGCGACAGGATAGTCGCCGCCCCGGTGCGCCACATGGGAAAATCGACCCGGGTCAGCTGACCCGGGTCGTCCGACCCGCGCGTTCCGCGGACGGCGAGCGCATCCTGTGTCCCGACGGCTCCCGGCGCTTTCCGCGGCGCCGTTCCGATCCCTCGGAAACAGGACGCGCACCATGAACCGCATCGCCATCGTTCGCCTGGGCATGCTCGCCGCGCTGGCCCCCTCCGCGCTCTCCGCGCAGCTGGCCGCACGCGCCGAGCCCGCCCGCGTCGCTCCTTCTACATCCACCGTCACCACCACCACGCCGGGCGCGCGGTACGAAGCCGGCCGCCTGCACCGCACGCTGCTGGGCACCGGCTACCGCGAGGTCTGGGCGACGCCCATCGCCGTGGAGGTGCTGGACGTGGAGCGGTTCGCCGGTGGATTGACGCCCACGCGCACCGGCGGCGACTTCAGCACCCGTGCGCTGCGCTTTCGCGGCGCGGACGGGCGCGAGTACGTCTTCCGCTCGCTGGACAAGGACGCCACCCAGGGACTCCATCCCGACCTGCGCAACACGCTGCCGGACCGCGTGGTGCAGGACCAGGTGAGCGTGGCGCTCCCCGGCGGCGTCCTGGTTGCCTCGGCGCTGCAGGAGGCGGCGGGGGTGCTGCACGCGCCGCCGCGCCTGGTCGTGCTGCCGGACCACGCGCGGCTGGGCGAGCATCGCGCGAACTTCGCGGGGCTGCTGGGAACCATCGAGGAGCGTCCCGGGGATGCGGACGAGGGGCCGGCGTTCGCGGGTGCCGCGCGCGTGGCCAGCACGGAGACGCTGCTGGAGCGGCTCGCCCGGGGCCCGATGCACCGCGTGGACGCCCGCGCCTACCTTGCCGCGCGGCTGATGGACGTGTGGATGGGCGACTGGGACCGCCACGAGGACCAGTGGCGGTGGGCGCGCTACGACCAGCCGGACGGCTCTTTCCTCTGGCGCCCCATCGCCCGCGACCGCGACAACGCCTTCGCCAGCCACGGCGGGTTGCTGCTGGGCTTCGCGCGGGCGCGGATGCCCAAGCTGGTGGCTTTCGGCGAGACGTATCCTTCCATGTACGCGCTCACGGAGAGCGCGCAGGGGCTGGACCGGCGGCTCCTTTCCGGCCTGCCGCGCGCCGCGTGGGACTCCGTGGCGTTCGCGCTGGGCACGCGGCTTACCGACGAGGTCATCGACGCCGCCGTGCGCCGCCTGCCACCGGAGCACCATGCCGTCGCCGGCGCGCGGCTGGCCGCAGCGCTCAGGGCCCGGCGCGACGCGCTGCCGCAGGCGGCGGACGCCTTCTACCGACAGCTGGCGGCGGTGGTGGACGTGCACGGGACCGACGCCGCGGAGACCGCCATCATCGACCGGCTGGCGGACGGCAGCGTGGAGGTGCGGATCTCCGCCCGCGGCGGCGGCTCCCTCTTCCGCCGCCGCTTCATGCCGGGCGAGACGGGCGAGGTGCGCATCCACCTGCACGGCGGGGATGACGACGCGCACGTCGCGGGGCACGCGGATGGCGGCCCGGTGGTTCGCGTGATCGGCGGGGCGGGGGACGACGTGATGGTGGATTCGTCGATGGTGCGCGAGGGTCGGCGGACGGCGTTCCACGACAGCGAGGGCGCCAACCGCATCGTGCCTGGTACCGGCGCCACGGTGGACGTGCGCCCGTACACGGCGCCCGCCGCCGGCCCCCGCCTGGACAACCTGCCCGCCGAGCGCGACCGCGGCGGCAGCCGCTCCATCGACCCGCTGCTGGACTACGGCGACGCCGGCGTGGTGGTGGGCGCCGGCGCCACGTGGACGCGCTTCGGCTTCCGCCGCGCCCCCTTCGCCAGCCGCGACGTGCTGCGGGTGGAGGTGGCGCCGATGGAGAGCGGCGCGGCGCTGGACTGGCGGCACACGCGCCACGCGTCGGACGGGACCATGCTGACGGTGCGCGCGCGCGCCTCGCAGATCGACCGCTTCCGCTTCCACGGCTGGGGGAACGATACGGACGGCTCCGGCTCGCGGGACGACTACCTGGTCGCGCAGGACGTGGTGACGGTGGAGGCGGAGCTCAGCCGCCCGTTCGCGCCGCACTTGCGCGTCGGCATGGGCCCCGTGCTGCGCTGGCGCGACGCCTCGGCGGACGAGGGGACGCCGTTCGCCCTCGCCGCGCCTCTGGGCGGCGATGCGTACGCGACCGGCGGCATCCGCACCACCATCTTCTGGGACCGCCGCGACGCGCCGTCCTTTCCCACGCGCGGCGGATGGGTGCGGATCGCGGGCGAGGCGCACCAGGGCCTCAGCGGCGAGGCGGACGAGGCGTTCGCCCGCACGCGCGGCGAGGGCGCGGCGTACCTGCCCGTCGCGGGCGGGACCACGCTGGCGATGCGCGCGGGCGGCGAGCGGGTGTGGGGAACGTTCCCGGTGCAGGAGGCGGCGTTCCTGGGCGGCTTCGGCAGCCTGCGCGGCGACCCGCGCGGCCGCTTCGCCGGCGACGCGTCGGTGTGGGGGAACGCGGAGCTGCGCACGGGCCTGGGCCGCGCCAACCTGCGCGTGGTGCGCGGCCAGAAGGGCGCCCTGCTGCTGGCGGACGCCGGGCGCGTGTTCGTGGACGGCGCGTCGCCGGGCGGGTGGCACACCGCGTACGGCGCGGGCGTCTGGTTCTCCGCCCTCGACCGCGGCCTGACCACCACGCTGCTCGCCGCCCGTGGAGAAGACGGCTGGCGCATGACCCTGCGCATGGGCCTGCCCTTCTAAAGAGCGGTTGATGGATGATGATCAGGGCCGGCCCCGGCACTCACGCCGGGGTCGGCCTGTGTTGTCAGCCCATCCCTCCGGCGCGGCGCGCATTCATACGAGCCACGCGCCACGCCGGTCATTTCGAAGGAGGCGCCGCGTGATCACTGCCGGTGCAGAAACCCTGTGGCGCCGACTGAGAAATCTACTCACCCGTGCTGGTGACCCGTTTTGTCGCCCCGAGTCCGCCCAGAGAGCAGTTCAACCTTCCCCAGGGGGTTTTGGGGGAGGTGCGAGCCTGAGCGAGCGGAGGGGGCGTTCGCGCGGAGCCTGGGTTCTACATCTGGAGCCAGTCCCTTGCTCTGGACAGAAGGTCCTCCGGTCGCGCCGTAAGCGCTTACAGCCGTTCAAGTTCCGCGCGGGGCGCTCCCTGAATAGAAAGGAATTCGGGCGAGGGCCGTCGAACGGGCGTGGCACCTGCCCGGGCGAGTAGATTTCTCAGTCGGCGCCACAGGTCCGTGCACCGGCAGCGATCACGCGGGCGCCTCCTTCGAAATG
>DATABT010000154.1:0-1541 GCA_036259455.1 Longimicrobium sp.
CATTTCGAAGGAGGCGCCCGCGTGATCGCTGCCGGTGCACGGACCTGTGGCGCCGACTGAGAAATCTACTCGCCCGGGCAGGTGCCACGCCCGTTCGACGGCCCTCGCCCGAATTCCTTTCTATTCAGGGAGCGCCCCGCGAGTAACCTTAATTCACGCAAGGGTTTGTGGCGCGACCGAAGGACGTTGCCGGCATTACGTGGGGCCGCCTCCGGAGCGCAGGAGGCGGCCCCACGATGCCGCGGGAAAGGTCCATTTCAATGACGGCCGCGGGTGCGCGCAACGCCGCATGACTCCGATCGCACCGCACCAGGACCTCATGCGAAGAGGCTTACGGACTGTCGTAAAACAGCTTATACTCGTTCGCGCGAATCTTCTGCGCGCATCCGGGCAGCGCATCGGCGAAGTGGGTGGTGCGTGCCCATCCAATCATCCGCAGTTCCCCATTCTTCTCCCCGCCGCAAGGAAGTCCATCGATGTCCGAACAGGAGACGCCCCCGAAGCCCCCGAAGCCGAAGAAGGCCGACCTCAAGCCGATCGACCTGTCCGCGCTTTCCTGGGAAGACGGCAAGCGCGCCGAATGCCTGGCCGAGGTCTACAGCCGCGTAACCGGCGACGCCCGTACGGCCATCGAGTGGTACCGGCTGAGCCGCAAGCCCAAGAAGCGCGCGGCGATGGCGGTGCGCTGGAGCGCCGTGCTGCTCATCTCGGCATCCGGCCTGATTCCGCTGTTCGTGGAGGTCTTTCCCATCAAGGGCGCACCGCCGTTCAACCCGCTGATCACCTCGCTGGTGGTGGCGCTGGCGGCGGCGCTGTTCGGGCTGGACAAGTTCTTCAACTACTCCAGCGGCTGGATGCGGTACGTAAAGACGGACCTTGCGCTGCAGGGGGCGCTGGGCGAGTTCGAGTTCGACTGGCAGATTGCCCGCGCGGCGTGGACCACGCCCGAGCCCACGCCCGGGCAGCTCGCGGAGATGCTGGGACGCTGCAAGACGTTCGCGGCCACCATCAAGGGGATCGTGGCCGACGAGACCAACCTGTGGATCACCGAGTTCCAGGCCAGCATGGCGCAGCTGGGCGAGTCGGTGAAGGCGGCGGAGGCGCGCGTGGAGGCCGCTGAGGCCCGGCGCGCGGAGGCCGCGGCGCAGAGGGGCGCGCTGAACGTGAGCGTAAAGCACAACGGCGAAACCTACGCCGGCCAGTTCCGCCTGCGGGTGGACAACGACGCGCAGGGCAAGGTCTACGTGGGCCCCAACGTGGCGCTGGTGGACCTGCCCGCAGGGCCGCACAAGCTCGCCGCGGAGCTCACCACGTCCGACGGCAGGAAGCACGTGGGCGAGGTGAGCGCCGACGTGGTGCCCGGCAAGACCTCCGAAGCCAGCGTCACGGTGGCCGCACCGCAGTAAGCAAGGGAGATTCGAAACGGATGATTTCCTGAGGGAGCGCCGCGCGGAATCCGAACCGGGGAGGCACTCTGCGCGCGACCGAAGGATCTCTTCTCCGCCACCGCGGGGCCGGCTCCGAAGCACGGAGCCCGGCCC
>DATABT010000155.1:0-2475 GCA_036259455.1 Longimicrobium sp.
GGTTCTTGGTGGTCATGCCGGGTCGCTGAAATGCGCAAACCGCGGGGGGAGGTCTCCCCGCGGAGGGTGACGGTGTGCCGGAAGCGCCGCAAACTTACCGAAGGGGGCGCCGGTTCGCAAACTGTGCCGGATGCTACACCAGGCGGCGGGAGCCGTTCGGCGCAAACGGCCGGAAGCTCGCTCCTGCCATGGAGTTGTGACAAGTCGCCGAGTAGCCGCTCCTCACCTTTCGATCGGATCGAACCATTTTGTATCAGGTCGCACCATTCTGGGGCGGCCAGGCCCTTCGGCCAGCACTCGCTACCTCTGCCTCCCGGAGCGGCCCACGTCGGGCGCAAGTGTGCCCTTGGCAAACAGATGGAGGCAATGCCCGCCGGGCGTCCAGCGCTCCGCGCCAACTGGCGCACAGAATGCGTCAACTACTGCCTGACGGATCCGATCCCCTCCATCCGGCCGCCCGCTTCACCCCACATCCGGAGATGCAGGCAATGCGACAGACGAAACGGTTCCTGGCGTTCGCGAGGAGTGCACTTCTGCTGGCCGCGGCGGCGGCCTGCTCCGACCAGCCGCTCGGTCCCGGGCCGGACCCGGCCGCGGGAGAGCGCCCCGCCTTCTCGGCGGCCGGGCGTTCGCCCCGGGACGTGGCGGCGGTCCGAATCGACCTGCCGCCGGCTCCCCGGCCGTGGGACAAGGACGCGGCCGCGCTCGCGCAGGCCGTCGGAGCGGTCGGGGGATACGCGGTGGTCGGGGTCAAGGAGCCGGGGAGCGCGCGCGCCCTGGCCACCGGCACCCGCGCCGCCGTCACCGCCGGGACGGTGAACGCCGCCCTCAGGCTGCTGGAGCGGCGCGGGGTGGAGGTCCTGGAGGTGCTGGACGCGATCGGCGCGGTGCGCGTGCGCATCGCCCCGGAGGAGGCGGCCGCGCTCAGGGACCACCCGCTGGTGGACTTCATCGAGCCGCGGCAGTACGCAATGCTCCAGGCCCAGACCACCCCCTGGGGGATCACCATGGTCCGCGCGCCGGAAGCGTGGTCGCTGAGCACCGGATCCGGGGCGAAGCTCCTGGTCATCGACACCGGACACGAGCGGGGCCACCCTGACCTTCCGTACGTGTCGATCGCCAACTGCTCGGGCGCCTACGGGGGGTGCAACGACGGGGGCATCTGGCACGGCACCCACGTCCTGGGCATCGCCACCGCGCGCAACAACACCATCGGCACCGTTGGCGTCGCGCCGGGGATCGCCGCGGGGGACGTGTACGTGTACGGCGCCTGCGACTCGGGCTCCGCGGGCTGCCCGCTGGACGCGGTGACGGCCGGGATCAACTCGGGGATCTTCACCGTACACGTGATGAACCTGAGCCTGGGCGGCACGGTGTACGACGCCGCGATGGCGAGCGCGGTGGCGCAGGCGTGGGCGAACGGGATCGTGATCGTGGCCGCGGTGGGGAACAACCTGAGCAACACCACTGTCTACCCCGCTGCGTACACCAACGTGGTCGGCGTCTCCGGAGTGAACAGCAACAAGAGCTTCGCCGCAAGCGGCACCACAGGATCCACCACCTACTCCAACTACGGGTCGCACGTGGACCTGGCTGCGCCCTTCTGCGCGTACAGCACCATCGGCGGGAGCAGCTACGGCACGCTGTGCGGCACCTCCATGGCCTCGCCGCACGTGGCCGGGGCGGCGGCGCTCGTCAGGGCGAAGAACCCCACCTGGACCAACCAGCAGATCGTGAGCCGGCTGACCAGCACGGCCGAAGACCGGGGGGCCACCGGCTACGACGTGTACTTCGGCTACGGGATCGTGGATGCTGCGAAGGCGGTAGGAGTCACCACGGTCACGACCGTCTCCGCGAACATCACAGGGCCCTCACTCGTGCGCACGGCGGGTGCCAAGACTTGGTACGCGAACGCCGCGGGGGGGAATGGTTCGTTCACGTACCAATGGAAGTACCGGGTGCAGGGCAGCACCACGTGGACCAACGTCGGGACGGGGAGCTCCTACGTCCGGTACCTCGACACGGGCGACTCGCCCTTCGAGCTGATGGTGACGGTCACTTCGAACGGCGCCACCGCCTCCGACACCCACTCCGTGAACGTGTTCATCGAGCCGATGTGCGGCGACGTCTACTGCTAGCTTCGTTCCGAGAGCCCCCGGAGGTCCGGGGGCTCACCCCCTCCCGCTCCCCTCCGCCGCCCACCTCTCCACCGGAGCCGCGCCGTGACGCAGCTCCGGCGCCCCGCGTCCAACCGTGTGGAAGTCTTCGACCACCGCAACCGGGAGGGAGCCCATGCGCCTGCATCGTCTGCTGTCCGTCCTCTTCGTCTCCGCGCTCCTGGCCGGGTGCGAGTCGCCCTCCGCGCCGGAGCCGCTGGAGCAGCTGCCGCGTCCCCTGACCTCGGCGGAGGCCGCGGTGGTGACGGGCGGCAACCGCTTCGCCTTCGACCTGCTCCGGGAGGTGAGCCGGAAGAAG
>DATABT010000156.1:0-1819 GCA_036259455.1 Longimicrobium sp.
GGTACTCGTTCATCGCCGCCGCCAACCCATCGGGTGGCCCGGCGGATGGCTGCGCGGCGGACGGGGTGATGCACAGAAATGTGGCAAGGGCGGCAAACAGGGGCGGGGCGAGGCGCATCGAACGGCTCCGGGAGGAATGATCGGGGAACGGAAGTGGGATGCCGCCCGCGCCGCCGCTGTTGGTACGGCTCGTCACGCCCGGAACGCGCCTCGTCCCATTCATCCAGCGGCGCCTCCGCTCCCATTCGGCCACCGCCGCTCCCTGCCGGTGCGGCGGTACGATTTCTGATCCTGCCCCGTGTAACAGCCGCGGGGGATGCGGGGGCGGCGGTGCGCGGCGGCGGGAGCGCTTCGGCGGGAAAGGGCGAGATGTCGGAGATCGTTGCGGAGGGCGGGGTTGCGGGCGCGGCGGACGATCCGGTGCTGCGGCAGATGGAGCTCGCGGCCGCGATCTACCGTTCCACCCGTGAGACGTGGCGCGCGCGCGAAGCCGAGCTGTTCGAGGAGTTGAACGAGCAGCGCGTGGCCGCCGAGCGCCAGCGCAAGCGCGCCGACTGCCAGGATCGCGCCCTGCGCGAGATCCACGGCGCTCTCTTCGCCGGCGACGTCTATCACCTCATCCTGCGGGCCTGCCTCACCATCACCGAGGCCACGCGCGGCGTCTACGTCACGGCGCGCAAACCGGGCGAGCGGCTGCGCGTCCGCGCCAGCATCGGGGTATACGCGGACGGCGCGGCGCCATCCCCCTTCCTGGCCGCCATCTGCCGCCACGTGCTGGACGGCGGCGACACCATGGTCTGCAATCCCACCGAGACCAATCCGCAGCTGCCGGCGCCGGGGCCGGAGGAGCGCTTCCGCAACTTCGTGGCGGCGCCGGTGGTGCTGATGGCGGACCTGGACGGCGTGATCATCGCCGCGGACCGTGCGGAGGGCGAGTTCGACCGCGAGGACGCGGACTCGCTTCTTTCCGTCGGTGACCAGGCGGCCGTGGCGGTGCGCAACCGGCGGCTGGAGCGCGAGCTGCAGCGCGCCTACCTGGCCACGGTGAGCATGCTGGCCGACGCGGTGGAGGCCAAGGACCCGTACACGCACGGCCACTGCGAAATGGCGTCGCGGTACGCGCGGCTGGTGAGCGAACGGCTGGGGCTGCCCGCGTACGAGCAGGCGGTGGTGTGCTACTCCGCGCTGCTGCACGACGTGGGAAAGATCGCGGTGAGCGACGGCGTGCTGAACAAGCCGGGGCCGCTGCTTCCCGAAGAGCGGGAGCTGATGCGGGCGCACGTGCGCGTGGGGCACGACCTGCTGCTGGCGGTGCCCGCGCTGGGGCCGGTGGCGGACATCGTCCTTCACCACCACGAGTGGTACGATGGGCGCGGCTACCCGGACGGCCTGCGCGGCGAGCAGATCCCCATGGCGGCGCGCATCGTGGCGGCGGTGGATGCGTATTGCGCGATGATCACCCGGCGCAGCTACAAGGAGGCGTACACCGACGCGCACGCGCGCGCGGAGCTGATCGCGGGCGCGGGAACGCAGTTCGACCCGCGCGTGGTAGAGGCGCTGCTGGCCGTGCTCGACGACCCGCGCGGCGTGGACGCGGACGAGGACTTCGACGCGGAGTGCGGGCTGCTCCCCGAATTCCTCGCGCTGAGCACCGCCGCCGGCCCCGTCCAGATGCCGGAGCGTTCTGCCGTCTGACAAGGACGTGTGCGGCGGGCTCCCCCGGGAAGTCCATCCGCTGCACGAGAGTGCCTGGCAACACCACCGCGGAACGTCGCTTCACACGGAGGCGCCGGAATGAAACGAGAGACGCGGAGGAAGG
>DATABT010000157.1:0-2009 GCA_036259455.1 Longimicrobium sp.
GGCCAACGCGGCGCTCAGCGCCGACGCCGTGGGGCTGCGCGCGGACGACGTGGTGTTCGGCGTGAACACGCTGTTCAACGCGTTCGGCATCGGCACGGGGGTGCTGGGGACGATGGTGGCCGGCGCGTCGCTGGTGCTGCACGAGGGGTACGACCCCACGACGGCGCTGGACGTGCTGGAGCGTGAGGGGGTGACGGTGTTCCACGGCGTGCCGACCAACTTCATCCTGGCGCTCAACGCCGTGGAGGCCAGCTCGCCCGCTACGCGGTCGCTGCGCACGGGGGTGGTGGCGGGCGCGCCGGTGTCGGACGAGCTGGTGCAGCGCATCCAGCGCGAGCTGGTGCCCGGGGTGCGGGTGGGGTACGGGATGACGGAGACGGGGAACCTGGTCTCCGTCAACACGCCGGACGATCCCGCGGGCAAGCAGGTGGCCACCGTGGGCCGTCCGCTGCCGGAGGTGGAGATCCGGGTGATCGACGTGGACGGCTCCGTCCTTCCCGTCGAGAGCGTGGGCGAGGTGGCGGTGCGCGGGCCCGGGGTGATGCGCGGGTACTACCGCCAGCCGGGCGAAACGTCGCAGGTCTTTACCCCGGACGGGTTCTTCCTCACCGGCGACCTGGGGATGGTGGACGAAGAGGGCTTTCTCCACCTCATCGGGCGCCGCAAGGAGATGATCATCCGCGGCGGGTTCAACGTGTACCCGCGCGAGGTGGAAGACCGGCTGCACGCGCACCCGGCGGTGCTGGACGTGGCGGTGGTGGGGCTGCCGGACGAGATCCTGGGCGAGGTGGCGTGCGCCGCCATCGTCCCGGTCGAAGGCGCCATCGTGACGGGCGAAGAGATCCGCGACTTCTGCCGCGAGGTGCTGGCGGACTACAAGGTCCCCGACCTGGTCCGCTTTCTGGACGGCTTTCCGCTCACGGGAAGCGGCAAGGTTCGCCGTGTGGAGCTCGCGCGCATGATCAGCGCCGAAGAGAGCAGCCGCCGGTGAGATGGTACGAGGCGAGGCTCCTCCCGCCGTCGGGTGGAACTGCAGGTGCCCAGGTTCGAGTGCCCGGTGCCCGGTCAAGGCACTTCGGCACTGAACACTGGGCACCGGGCACTTCCAGCCGAGGCCGAGGGGACTCGTCAGATCGATTACGAAACGTGAACGACTGACGGACAACTGATGAACAACATTCCCACGCGCACCCCGCACATGACCGGCGGGCAGGCGCTGGCGGGGAGCGGCCGCAGCGCCGCCCTGCTGATCGACTTTGACAACGTCACCATGAACGTGCGCAGCGACCTGGGCAAGGAGCTCAAGTCGCTGCTGGACTCCGACGTCTTTCGCGGCAAGATCGCCGTCCGGCGCGCCTACGCGGACTGGCGCCGCTACCCCGCCTCGGTCGTCCCCCTGACGGAAGCCTCCGTCGACCTGATCTTTGCCCCCGCCTACGGCACCTCCAAGAAGAACGCCACCGACCTGCGCATGGCGGTGGACGCCATCGAGCTGGCGTTCATGCGGCCGGAGATCGGCGTCTTCATCCTCCTGACCGGCGACAGCGACTTCTCGAGCTGCGTGATGAAGCTCAAGGAGTACGGCAAGTACGTCATCGGCGTGGGGATGCGCGAGAGCGCCAGCGACCTGCTCATCCAGAACTGCGACGAGTACTACTCGTATCACAACCTCAGCGGCCTCACCCGCGCCACGGACGACACCGGCGTGCGCGAGGACCCGTGGGAGCTGGTGACCAAGGCCGCGCAGACCATGGCGCGCCGCGGCGACGTGATGCGCGTGGACCGGCTGAAGCAGGTGATGATCGAGCTGGACCCCGGGTTCAACGAGAAGGACATCGGCTACGGCAAGTTCAGCAAGTTCATCACCGAGGCCCAGCAGCGCGGCGCCGTGCGCCTGCGCCGCACCGACGGGGGCGACTGGGAAATCGCCCCGCCGCGCGCGGAGGACACCTCCGCCCCCGCCGGCGACGGCGCGCGTCCGGACCGCGACCGCGGGGACCGCGAGCGCG
>DATABT010000158.1:0-2166 GCA_036259455.1 Longimicrobium sp.
GACTGAGAAATCTACTCACCCGTGCTGGTGATCCGGCCGACGGCTCGGTACTCGACCCGCTTCTGTGCGGCGCATCGGAGGCGGGTCCCGGGACGTGCGGCCAGCCATGTGCGTGGGTGAGTAGATTTCTCAGTCGGCGCAACAAGATCCTGCATGAGGCAAGTCCCCGCGGCGCCTCCTTCGAAATGACAGCTCACGGCGCAGACTTGGTGCGTGCAACGAAATCCGCGATGAACCTAGATTCAACAGAGTGCTGCTCACGAAGCGGCGCCGGAGCAGATGCGCTCCACCTCGTCGGGATCAACGGGGACGCCGCGGGTAAGGACCTCGCGGCCGGCCTCCGTCACCAGCACGTCGTCTTCCAGGCGCACGCCGATGCCGCGCAGCCCGGCGGGGACGTCTTCGGCGTCCTCGGGGATGTACAGGCCGGGCTCCACCGTGAGCACCATCCCGGGCCGCAGCGTCACGGGCTCGCCGCCGCGCTCGGTGTAGGGGCCGGGGTCGTGCACGTCCAGCCCCAGCCAGTGCGAGGTGTTGTGCATGAAGAAGGGCTTGAACTTTTCCTCCTCGATGATCGCCTCCACCTCACCCTCCAGCAGCCCCAGGTCGATCATCCCCTGCACCAGCACACGCCGCGACGCCTCGTGCACGCCAACCACCGGCGCGCCGGGCCGCACCGCCTCGATGGCCGCCTCCAGCGCGCGCAGCACCACGTCGTAGACCGCCCGCTGCGGCGCGGAAAAGCGGCCGGACGCGGGAAATACGCGGGTGATGTCGGAGCAGTAGAAGCCCACGTCCGCGCCCGCGTCCACCAGCACCAGGTCGCCTTCCTCGATGCGGCGGTCGTTGGTCACGTAGTGCAGCACCGTCGCGTTCGCCGCCGATCCCACGATGGCGGGGAAGGAGGTGCCAGACGCGGCGGAATGGGAGCGGAAGGTCTGGTCCAGCAGCGCCTGCAGCTCCCACTCGCCCACGCCGGGGCGGCCGGCGCGCATGACGGCCAGGTGCCCGCGCGCGGCCAGCTCCGCCGCCTCGCGCATCAGCGCCAGCTCGCCGGGCTCCTTGACGAGCCGCATGCCGTCCAGCACCTGCGCGGGATCGCGCAGGTCCCACGGACCCTTGCCGCTGCGCGGGCGGGTGCCGCGAAAGCCGGCCAGCAGCCGCAGCATGCGCGTGTCCATGTCTCCCCCGTCCGCCCGCAGCGCGTACCACAGCGCATCCGCCGGCTCCACCAGCTCCTTCAGCCGCTCGTCCAGCTCATCGATGGAATACGCCGCGGTGGCGCCGAAGCGCTCCCGCGCGCCCTCCACGCCGGCGCGCTTGCCCGTCCACGTCTCGCGCTCGGGGTCGCGCGGGCGCACGAAGAGGGTAAAGCGGTGCTCGGCGTCGTGCGGCGTCAGCACGGCGACGGCGCCCGGCTCCAGGAAACCGGTGAGATAGAAGAAGTCGCTGTTCTGGCGGTAGATGACCTCCGTGTCGCGCGACTTCACCAGCTCCGGCGCGGCGACCAGCACCGCCACGCCGTTGCCGATGGCCTCGAGGAACCGCTCGCGCCGGGCGCGGAACTCCTCCGGCCCGCGGCTGCCGGCGGCGTCCGCCGTCTCCGCGGACTCGATGGCGCCCTCCGCCGGTTCGGCGGAGACGACGGCTTCGGTGGATTCCGGGACGTGCGTGGCTTCGGTCATCGGGAAATGTGGCGATCGCCGCGCGGGCGGGCGAAGGGAATTCGGTGGATGCGCCTCGTTGCTGGACGCAGTTTCCACAGGTTAGGACGGGGGGTGCGCGGGCGCAATCCGCGGGCCGGAGCGGAGGGAGCGGCGATCTGCACCGCGATGGCGGATCAGGTGCGGCAAACGCCCCGTGCACGTTACGAACTCGGGTTGCGCGCCGAGGACAAGAGTTAGATATTTGTCGTCAAACGTCAGACGGACGAATCCCCTGTCCCCGGAGCAGGCCAATGCGCAAGCTCAGGCTGGACCCCGACGCGCTCACCGTGGAAAGCTTCGCCCCGCAGGCGGAGCGCGATACCGCGCGCGGGACGGTGAAGGCGCACGAGGTGATCGACACCGGCGTGTACAGCTGCTGGAAGACCTGCCGCTGCCCTTCGCACCACAACACCGAGTGCTGCGGCGTCATCTGACGCGATCGATCCGCCGGGTGGCCGGA
>DATABT010000159.1:0-4937 GCA_036259455.1 Longimicrobium sp.
CCGGATCACCAGCACGGATGAGTAGATTTCTCAGTCGGCGCCATGGGAATCCTGCACGGGCTGAGTTCGGTGCAGGCGCCTCCTTCGAAATGACAGTTCGGCGTCGGGTCTGTTTACCTGCAACAAAATCGACGAAGAACCCTTTTTCCACTCTGCGTACCCTGCGTTCAAGATCTGTCCCGCCCTATTGCGTAGCCGGAGCCGCGGCGGACCGGGTGCGCGGCGGAGCGTTCTTCACGTGCGCGTCCAGCCAGTGGATGGTCTCGGCCAGGGTGTGCAGAACGGACTCCCGCGCGCGGTAGCCGTGCGCCTCCAGCGGCAGCACGACGTAGCGCACCGTGGCGCCGTGGCCCTTGAGCGCGGCATAGAAACGCTCGCTCTGCACGGGAAAGGTGCCACTGTTGTCGTCGTTGGCCCCGTGGATGAGCAGAATGGGCTCGTTCACCCGGTTGGCGAAGGTGAACGGGCTCATCCGGGTGTACGTGTCCGTGGCCTCCCAGTACGTCCGCTGCTCGCTCTGGAATCCAAAGGGCGTGAGGGTGCGGTTGTACGCGCCGCTGCGCGCCACTCCCGCGCGGAACAGGTCGCTGTGCGCCAGCAGGTTGGCCGTCATGAACGCGCCGTAGCTGTGCCCGCCGATGGCGATGCGGTCGCGGTGCGCCACCCCCATCTCCACCACCTTGTCCACCGCCGCCCGCGCGCTGGCCACCAGCTGCTCCACGTAGGTGTCGTTGGGCTCCGCCTCGCCCTCGCCCACGATGGGCATGGCCGGGTTGTCCAGGATGGCGTACCCCGCCAGCAGCAGGAACAGGTGCGACGACCCCGCCGGCCGCGAGAACCGGTTCGGCGAATCGCGCAGCTGCCCCGCGTCGCCGGCATCGCGAAACTCCGTGGGATACGCCCACATCAGCATGGGCAGCGGGCCGTCGCGCCCCGCGTCGTAGCCGGGGGGCAGATACAGCGTGCCGCTCAGCCGCACCCCGTCCGCGCGAGTGTAGGTGATCATCTGCCGCTGGATGCCCGCCAGCTGCGGCGCGGGATCCGGGAAGCTCGTCACCGCGCGCGCCTGCCCGTCCGCCAGCGTGCGGACGTAGACGTTGGGCGGATCGGTGATGGACTCGCGGCGGGTGAGGATGCGGCCGCCGTCGCCGTCCAGCACCGTCAGCACCGTCTCGTAGTACGGGTCTTCCGAGCGCCACAGCCGCCGGCTCTGCCCGCTGGCCGTGTCCATCACGTCCAGGAACGGGTAGTTGCCGCGCTCCGACGCGCCCACGGCGGTCAGGTAGATACCCCGCCCGTCCGCCGTGAACATCATCACCGGGTGCCCCGAGGGCGTGGTGGTGACGATGGGGTTCCCCGGGTCCGCGTAGCGATCCTGGTAGCTGCGATCCACCAGCAGCCGCGGCGCGGCGGAGGGACTGGAGGGATCGACGCCGAAGCGCTTCTCCCGGCGCGTGTTGAACCAGGCGGACTTCACCATCGCGAAGTCGTCGCGCCCCCACACCACGTCGCTGAAGCGCTGGTCCAGGTCGATGAGCTTGGCCGGCTCGGCCGTGAACGGCGCCGCGAGCAGAAAGACCCGGTCGCGCACGGCGGTCTCGCGGCGCGGGTCGCCGCCGTCCTGCGCCTCCGTCCACACCAGCGTGGCCGGCGCGTCGCTGCGCCACTCGATTTCGCGCGGGCCCGTGGGGACGGCGTCGAACGAGGGCGGCAGGTCGTCCGTCAGCGGCACGTCGGCCACCAGCCTTACGCGGGCGCCGGTGCGCGCGTCCACCACGCTGGTCTCCTGGGGAAAGTTCCACGCCGGAACCACGTAGCTGTACGGCCGCTTGACCCGCGTCACCAGCAGGTAGCGCCCGTCCGGCGAGGGGTCGAAGCCGAAGAAGATTCCCGGCGCACCCACGTCCACCGGCCGGCCGCCCGCCAGCGGCACGCGCGAGAGCTGCGCCGTGAAGTAGTGCTCGAACAGCGCCTCGTCCGCCGGGCTCTGCAGCAGGTCCTGGTACGTACGCGCGGGGGCGGCGCGTCCCTTGTTCTCCTGGACGATGGGCGCCGCCGGCACCTCCGACGCCCGCGGCGCCGGGCCCCGCCCGGGGACCACGCGCGCGACCACGAAGCCGGAGTTGTCAGGGAGCCAGCGGTACGGCGTGCCCAGCGTGGCGTTCAGCTCCGCGCCCAGCACCCGTCGCGCGCGCCCCGTCGCCACCTCCGCCACCCACAGCTCCAGCCCGTTCGCCACCGCGTTGACGAACGCCAGGTGCCGCCCGTCCGGCGACCAGTGCACGTATGCGATGCGCGCGCCGGCCGGCAGCCGCACCGCGCGCCGGCGGCCGCTCCCCAGCTCCTGGAAGGTGATATCCGCGCTGTACGTGGCGCGCGTGCTGGAGATGCCGTTCGTCCGCGGGCTGATGCGGAACCCCGCCAGCCGCAGCTCCGGTTCCGCCATCTGGGTGATGGAGGGGAGCGCCTCGCGGGCCAGCAGCGCCAGCGTCTGCCTGTCGCGTCCCACCATCACCGTGGGCGTCGGCGCCGCGGTAACGATGGAGGGGATGGGCTCGGGGGGACGCAGGTAGCCGGTCTGCGCCCGCGCCGCGCCCGCCAGCAGAAGAACGGCCAGCAGCGCGCCCGTGCGTGCGATGCGGGTGGATTGCATGTCCTGCTTGCAAAGGTCTGGTGGATGAGGGGATGCATGTTAATCTGACACATCCACCCGGGGTGCGAAAGGCTTAGCACCTCCGTCAACCCCGTGTGAGGCTTCTTTACCGGCGGCGTTTCGGGGAGGATGCGGACGCGGTAGATTGGCGCCCGCGCCGCCGCGCATCAACACGAACGCACATCCGCCGGTTCAGCATGCCCGTAGAGAAGCCCGAAAAGACCCGCGACCGCCTGTACCTGATCGACGGCTACGCGCTCATCTACCGCGCCTTCTTCGCCCTCATCTCGCGGCCGCTGGTCTCGTCCAGGGGGGAGAACACGTCGGCCGCGTGGGGCGTGGCGCGGTTCCTCATCAAGGTCTTTGAAAAGCACCACCCCGACTACCTGGGGATGGTGTTCGACGCCGGCGACAGCGAGCGCGTGGAGCTGTACCCCGAGTACAAGGCCACGCGCGAAAAGATGCCGGACGAGCTGGCGCTTTCCATCCCGCGCATTCGCGAGCTGGTGGAGGCGTTCAACGTTCCCGTGCTCGAGCTGCAGGGCTACGAGGCGGACGACGTGATCGGCACCCTGGCGGCCAAGGCGGCGGACGCGGGGCTGGAGACGGTCATCATCAGCGGCGACAAGGACTTCTACCAGCTCATCCGCCCCCACGTCTGCCTGCTGAACCCCGGGCGCGGCGGCCCCACGGCGGTGGAAGAGGAGTGGGTGGACCTGCGCAACGCCAACGAGCGCCTGGGCGTGCCCCCGCAGCACGTGGTGGACTACCTGGGGCTCATCGGCGACAGCAGCGACAACGTGCCGGGGGTAAAGGGGATCGGCCCCAAGACGGCCATCCAGCTCATCGAGGAGTACGGCTCCATCGAGAACCTCCTGCAGCACACCGCGCAGATCAAGAGCAAGCGCGCCCGCGAGGCGCTGGAGGCGTTCGCCGCGGACGCGCTGCTGTCGAAGAAGCTGGTCACCATCCGCGAGGACCTGCCGATCGAACTCGACCTCGAGTCGCTGCGCTGCCGCGAGCCGGACCGCCCGCGGCTCAAGGACATCTTCTTCGACCTGGAGTTCCACTCGCTCGTCCGCGACTTCGCCGCGGCGGGACCGGCGGGAGACCAGGCGGAGGAGAAGAAGCCCGCCAACCGGCTGGAGGCGGAGTACGTCCTCCTCTCCACCGCCGGCCAGGTGCACGATCTGGTGGCCAGGGCGCGCGCGGCGGGGCGGTTCGCGGTGGACACGGAGACGGACAACACCGATCCCATGCGCGCGCAGCTGTGCGGCATCAGCATGGGGGTGGAGGTGGGGACGGCGTACTACCTCCCCTTCCGCCACCGCACCCGCGGCCCCGACCAGGGCGACATGCTGGGCGAGCTGATGCCGCCCGTGAGCAAGGAGGGTCCGGACTGCGAGGTGGTGGCCAACCTGCCGGACCTGCACGGGGACGCCATGCGGCCGCTGGTCGAGCTGCTGGAGGACGAGTCCGTAAAGAAGGTAGGCCAGAACCTGAAGTACGACTTTCTCGTCTTTCGCCGCGAGGGGATCACGCTGCGGGGGATCGACTTCGACACGATGGTGGCCAGCTACGTGCTGGAGCCGGGGCGGCGCGAGCACGGGCTGGATTCGCTCGCGCTCCAGCACCTGGACCACAAGACCATCGAGTACGGCGAGGTGGCGGGGAAGGGGAAGGCGGAGATCCCCTTTGCGGAGGTGGGGCTGGACGCGGCGTGCACCTACGCGGCGGAGGACGCCGACATCGCGCTGCGGCTGATGGACAGGTTCGCGCCCGAGCTGGAGAGCCTGCACCTGGACAGTCTCTTCCGCGACGTGGAGATGCCGCTGGTCCACGTGCTGGCGGAGATGGAGTGGAACGGCATCCGCATCGACGAGCCGTTCTTCCGCCGCATGGGCGAGGAGTTGCGCACCGCGCAGAAGGCGCTGGAGCAGCAGATCTACGCCGAGGCGGGGGAGGAGTTCAACATCGGCAGCACGCCGCAGCTGCGGGAGATCCTCTTCGGAAGGCTGGGGCTGCCCGTCATCAAGAAGACCAAGACGGGCGCGTCGACGGACGTGGACGTGCTGCAGGCGCTGGCGTCCCGGGGGCACACGCTCCCCACGCTGCTGATGGAGTACCGGCAGGTGGAGAAGCTGCGCGGCACCTACGTGGAGTCGCTGCCAAAGACGGTCAATCCCGAGACGGCGCGGATCCACACCTCGTTCAGCCAGACCATCGCGGCCACGGGGCGCCTGTCGTCGTCCGATCCCAACCTGCAGAACATCCCCATCCGCAC
>DATABT010000160.1:0-9577 GCA_036259455.1 Longimicrobium sp.
GCGAACGAGAGCGGCAGCAGCCCGGCGCGGTCCACGCGCTCCAGCGCAGGCAGCGCCGCCGTCCCCGCCGCGCGCAGCCGGTCGATCTCCGCCGCCAGCTCCGCCAGCGGCGCGTGCTCGAACACCGCGCGCAGCGGCATCTCGATGCTGAACACGCCGCGCACGCGCGCCGCCAGCCGCGCCGCGCGCAGCGAATGCCCGCCCAGCGCGAAGAAGCCGTCCGTCCGCCCTACCCGATCGACATCGAGCAGCTCGCACCAGAGCGCCGCCAGCGTCTGCTCCGTCGCCGTGCGCGGCGCCTCGTAGTCGGCGTCGGCACTCCAATCCGGCGCCGGCAGCGCCTTGCGATCCACCTTGCCGTTGGGCGTCAGCGGCATCGCGTCGAGCGAGACGAAGGCGGACGGCACCATGTAGTCCGGCAGCCGCTTGCCCAGCATCTGCCGCAGCTCATCGGTCGACGGCGCGGCGCCGTCCGGAACGACGTAAGCGACGATGCGCGCGTCGCCCGGCGCGTCCTCGCGCACCACGGCGACGGCCTGGCGCACGGCGGGATGATCCGCGAGCGCGGCTTCGATCTCGCCCAGCTCGATGCGGAAGCCGCGCACCTTCACCTGGAAGTCGATACGGCCCAGGAACTCCAGCGCGCCGTCCGCCTTGCGCCGCACGCGGTCGCCGGTGCGGTACATCCGCGCGCCGGACTCGCTCGCGAACGGATCGGGGACGAAGCGCTCGGCCGTCAGAGACGGCCGCCGCAGGTAGCCGCGCACCACGCCGTCGCCGCCGATGAACAGCTCGCCGGGCACGCCCAGCGGGCACGGCCGCAGCGCCGCATCCAGCACGTACAGCTGCGTGTTCGCGATCGGGTGGCCCAGGAAGATGGACTCGGCGGATTCGACCCGATCCACCGCGGACCAGATGGTCGTCTCCGTGGGCCCGTACAGGTTCCACAGGCCGCGGCCGCGCGGCAGAAGCTCGCGGGCCAGGTCCGCCTGCAGCGCCTCGCCGCCGGAGAGGATCGCGAGCCGCGCGTCCCCATCCCAGCCTGCCTGCACCAGCATCCGCCACGTCGCGGGCGTCGCCTGCATCACCGTCACGCCGGATTCGGCGAGCAGCGTCATCAGCCGCGGCGCATCCATCGCCTCCTCGCGCGTGGCGATCACGACGCGCGCGCCGGCGGTCAGCGGCAGCAGCAGCTCGAGGACGGCGATGTCGAACGAGAGGCTGGTGACGGCGGCGAGCACGTCATCCGCCGCCATTCCTGGCTTGCGCGACATGGACGCGAGGAAGTTCACGACGCCGCCGTGCGGCACCATCACGCCCTTGGGCCGCCCCGTCGAACCCGACGTGTAGATGACGTACGCGAGATCATCCGCATCCACCGCAACCGACGGCGCGGACGCGGCTTCCGCCGCCAGATCCAGCCGGTCCACGATGACGACGCGCGCATCGCCAGCCGCGATTTCATCCACCGACGCCGAATCCGCCAGCACGACGCTCGCGCCGCTGTCCGCCAGCATGTACGCGCGACGGTCTTCCGGGTACGCGGGGTCAATCGGCACGTACGCCGCGCCCGCCTTCCACACCGCGAGCATCGCGACCAGCAGCGAGGGCGCACGCTCCATCGAGATCGCCACCATCTCGCCGCGCACGACGCCGTTGCGCAGGAGGTGGTGCGCGAGCCGGTTGGCGCGATCCTCCAGCTCCGCGTACGTCAGCGCCTCGCCCGCGCCCGTGACGGCGAGCGCATGCGGCGTCCGCGCGGCCTGCGCGGAGACCAGCGCGTGCACGGGGCCGGCGGCGTACGGCGCGTCCGCCGCGTTCCACGCGTAGACGACGGCGTCGCGCTCCGCATCCGACAGCAGCGGGAGGTCGATGATCGGCTGATCGGCATCCGCCACCGCGGCGCCGAGGAGCGCGCGGTAGTGCGCGAGCATCCGCTGGACGGTCGGCTCGTCGAACAGGTCCGTCGCGTACTCGGCGATCACGCGGATGCCGTCGTCGCGCTCCACCAGCGCCCACGCCAGGTCGTAGCGCGCCGTCTCGCGCTTCACCGAAAGCTCTTCGACCTGCAGGCCGTCCAGCCGCAGCGCCAGGTCGCCCATGTTCTGCAGCGCGAACAGCACCTGGAACAGCGGCTCGTGGCTCAGGCTGCGCTCGGGCGCCAGCTCGTCCACCAGCCGCTCGAACGGCAGGTCCTGGTGCGCATAGGCGCCCAGCGTGGTTTCGCGGACGCGCGCCAGCAGCTCGCGGAAGCGCGGCGCACCGCCCAGGTCCGTCCGCAGCACCAGCGTGTTCACGAAGTCGCCGATCAGCGCCTCCGCCTCCGGCCGCGTGCGCCCCGCGATGGGGGTGCCGACCGCGATGTCCGTCTCGCCCGTGTAGCGGTGCAGCAGCGCGGAAAAGCCGGCCAGCAGCGTCATGAACAGCGACGCGCCCTCGCGCCGCGACACCTCGCGCAGCGCATCCGCCAGATCCCGCGGCAGATCGATGCTCGTCACCGCGCCGCGATGGCTCGCGACCGGCGGGCGCGGCCGATCGGCCGGGATCTCCAGCACCTCCGGCAGCCCCGCGAGGCGTGCGCGCCACCACTCCACCTGCCGCACGCCCGCGTCGCCCGCCAGGTACGCGCGCTGCCACGCCGCGAAGTCCGCGTACTGGATGGGGAGCGGCGCGAGCTGGCTTTCCTGCTCGTTTTTATACGTTTTGTACAGCGCGCTCAGCTCGCCGAAGAGCAGCGCCATGCTCCAGCCGTCGGTGACGGCGTGGTGCATCAGGATCAGCAGCGCGTGCTCGTCGTCCGCCAGCCGCACCAGCCGCACGCGGACCAGCGCACCGCTGGACAGATTGAACGGCACCGCCACCTCGTCCGCCGCAAAGGCGCGCAGGGCTTCCTCGCGCTTGTCGAACCCAAGCGGCGACAGGTCCAGCAGCGGGATGTCGATGGACATCTCCGGCGCCACCACCTGCACCGGCGCGCCATCCACCACCGCGAAATTCGTCCGCAGCGCGTCGTGGCGGCGGATGATCTCGGCGAAGGCGCGGTGCAGCGCATTCGCGTCCAGCGCGCCACGCAGCCGCAGCCCGGCGGAGATGGTGTACGCCGCGCTCCCCGGCTCCAGCTGGTCGATCAGCCACAGCCGCTCCTGCGCAAAGCTGAGGGGCGCCGGGCCCGCGTCCGTCCCGCGCACGATGCCCGCGCCGCCATCCGCCGACTGCCGCGCCAGCCGCGCCGCGCGCTCCACCCCGCCGGGCTCCGTCTCCACCGCCGCCAGCCGCGCGGCGAACTCCGCGATGGTCGGCGTCTCGAAGAACAGGCGCAGCGGCACCTCTCCCCGCAGCGCGTCGCGCAACCGCGCGGCGATCTGCATG
The DNA here is from genome assembly GCA_036259455.1 of Longimicrobium sp. Lineage (GTDB taxonomy): Bacteria > Gemmatimonadota > Gemmatimonadetes > Longimicrobiales > Longimicrobiaceae > Longimicrobium. The sequence continues at coordinate 3,370 of DATABT010000160.1, forward strand.
GCGCGCAGCGAATGGCCGCCGATCTCCCAGAACGCCTCCGTCACGCCGACGCGTTCGCGGCCCAGCACCTCGCCCCAGATGCCCGCCAGCAGCGCCTCCGTCTCCGTCCGCGGCGCCACGAACTCGACCACTTCGTCCACAAGCTCCGGCGCGGGGAGGGCGCGGCGGTCCACCTTGCCGTTCGCCGTCAGCGGCAGCGCATCCATTCCCACGTACGCGGAGGGGACCATGTGCGCCGGCAGCCGCGACAACAGGTGCGCGCGCAGCTCGGCCGCATCCACCGTATCGCCATCCACCGACACCACGTACGCGACCAGACGCCGGTCGCCGGGCACGTCCTCGCGCGTGATCACGGAGACGTCGGCGACGGAGGGATGCGCGCGCAGCACGGCCTCGATCTCGCCGGGCTCCACGCGATAGCCGCGGATCTTGACCTGCTGGTCCATGCGGCCCAGGAACTCCAGCACGCCGCCGCGCGTCCAGCGGACCCTGTCGCCGGTGCGGTAGATGCGCTCCTCGCGCCCATCGATCGTCACCGTGACGAACTTCTCCGCCGTCAGCTCCGGCGCGTTCAGGTAGCCGCGGGCCAGCCCCCATCCCGCCGCGCACAGCTCGCCGGGGACGCCGATGGGAACCGGCTGCATCCGCCCGTCCAGCACCAGGATGCGCGTCCCCGCGATCGGCCGGCCGATGGGGATGCCGCCGCGCTCCACGTCCTCCGCGCGGATGGTGTGGCAGGCGGTGAAGGTGGTGTTCTCCGTCGGCCCATAGCCGTTGATGAGCGTCGTATCCGGCAGCTCATCCAGCACGCGCCGCACGTGCGCCACGGACAGCACGTCGCCGCCCGCCAACAGCTGCCGCACGGGGCGCAGCGCGTCGATGCGTTCGTCTACGATCAGGTGGAAGAGGCCCGCGGTCAGCCAGAGGGTGGTGACGCCGTGGCGCGCGATGGCCTCCGCGATCCCCTCGACGGTGGGCTGATCGGGCGGATAGAGAGCGAGGCGGGCGCCATTCAGCAGCGGCCCCCACAGCTCCAGCGTTGCCGCGTCGAAGGACGCGGGCGCGAGCTGCAGGTAGACCTCCGATGGGTCGATGCGGATGAAGTCCGTCTCACGCACCAGGCGCACGACGGCGCGGTGCGGCACCTCCACGCCCTTGGGCGTGCCGGTGGAGCCGGACGTGTACATCACGTACGCGACCGACTCCGGGCCCGTGACGGACTCCAGCGGCCGCGCATCATCCGCCACAACCAGCTCCAGGTCCGCGTCCAGCAGCACCGTGCGGCCGCCGTGCGCCGGCAGGCGGTCCGCCAGCTTCGAAGTCGATACGACGACGGCCGGCGCCGCATCCGCCAGCATGTACGCCAGCCTGTCCGCCGGGTACCGCGGGTCCAGCGGCACGTACGCGCCGCCGGCTTTCAGCGTGGCCAGCGTCGCCTCGATCATCGCCGGGCCGCGCTCCAGCATCAGCCCCACGCGCGTACCGTGGGCCACGCCCAGACGGCGGAGGTGGCGCGCCAGGCGGTTGGCCCGCGCGTCCAGCTCCGCGTACGTCATCCGCTCGCCCGCCGCCTCCAGCGCGACCGCGGTAGGCGTCGCGGCGGCGCAGGCGGCGAAGATGCGGTCGATGGAATCCGCCGGGCACGCCGTCTCCGCGCCGCTCCACGCCGCCAGCGCCGCGCGCTCGTCGGCGGTGATCAGCGGCAACGCGGCGACGGGCGCGGACGGATCGGCGGCGGCGGCTTCCAGCAGCGCGCGGAAGTGCTCCGCCATCCGCTCGACGGTCGCCGCGTCGAAGAGGTCGGTGCTGTACTCCACCACCCCCTCGATGCCGCCCGCCGTCTCCGTGAGCGCCCAGCCCAGGTCGAACTGCGCGCTCCCCGCGTGCACGCCCACGCGCTCCACGTCCAGCCCGTCCAGGCGCGGGCGCAGGTCGCCCACGTTCTGCAGCTGAAAGACGACCTGAAAGAGCGGGTTGTGGCCCAGGCTGCGGCCCACGTGCAGCTCGTCCACCAGCCGCTCGAACGGCACGTCCTGGTGCGCCCACGCGCCCAGCGTCGTCTCGCGCACGCGCCCGAGGAGTTCGCGGAAGTCCGGCTCCCCGCCCACGTCCGCGCGCAGAACCAGCGTGTTGACGAACAGCCCGATCAGCCCCTCCGTCTCCGGCCGCGTGCGTCCGGCCACCGGCGAGCCGACCGCGAAGTCCGCGTCGCCCGTGTAGCGGTGCAGCAGGGCCTGAAAGCCCGCCAGCAGCGTCATGAACAGGGTCGCGTCCTCGCGGCGGGCCAGCGCGCGCAACGCGTCCGCCAGCTCGCGCGGCAGCGACAGCCGGTGCACGGCGCCGCGGTACGTCTTTACCGCCGGGCGCGGCCGGTCCGCGGGGATCTCCAGCAGCTCCGGCAGGCCCGCCAGCCGCTCGCGCCACCACGCCACCTGCCGGTCCAGCTCCGCGCCGTCCAGGTGCGCCCGTTGCCACGCCGCGAAATCCGCGTACTGGATGCGGAGCGGCGCGAGCTCGCTTTCCTGCTCGTTTTTATACGTTTTGTACAGCGCCGCCAGCTCGCGGAAGAGGATCGAAACGCCCCAGCCGTCGATGGCGGTGTGGTGCATCACCAGCAGCAGCGCGTGCTCATCCTCCCCCAGCCGCACCAGCGACGCGCGCAGGGGGTGATCGGCCGCGAGATCGAACGATCTTGTGGCCAGAGTGGCCGAGTGCGCGCGGAACTCCGCCTCCACGTCCACCGCCATCGACAGGTCGATCAGCGGCAGACGGACGTCGCCCGCGGGGTCGATGACCTGCACCGGCGCGCCGTCCGCCATCACCAGCCGCGTGCGCAGGGATGCGTGGCGGCGGACGATCTCGTTCAGCGCGCGATGGAGCGCATCCACGTCCGGCGCGCCGCGGATGCGCAGGCCGGTGGGGATGTTGTACGCGGCGAGCCCAGGCTGCAGCTGGTCGATCAGCAGCAGCCGCTCCTGCGCGAAGCTCAGCGGCGCGGGACCGTCCGATGCGCGCGGGGCGATGGCATCCACCGCGTCCGCCGCGCCGTCCTCGCGCAGCAGCCGCTCGATGCGCTCCGCCAGCGCGGCGATGGTCGGCGCCTCGAAGAAGTGGCGCAGCGGCAGCTCCGCCCGCGCGGCGGCGCGGATGCGGACCGCGACGCGCATGGCCAGCAGCGAGTGCCCGCCCACGTCCCAGAAGCGCTCCGTGACGCCGAAGCCGTCCCGGCCCAGCACCTCGGCCCAGATGCCGGCCAGCAGCGCCTCCATCTCCGTTCGCGGCGCCACGAATCCGGCCACTTCGTCCACAAAGTCCGCATCCGGCAGCGCGCGGCGGTCCAGCTTGCCGGACGAGGTGCGCGGAAAAACGTCCATCACCAGCACCGCCGCGGGCACCATGTACTCCGGCAGCCGCGCGCGCACCCACGCCGCCAGCTCCGCCGACGCCGCCGCCACCCCGTCCCGCGCGACGACGTACGCCACCAGCCGCCGGTGCGCCTCCTCCCCGCGCGCCAGCACCGCCGCGTCGGCGACGGCCGGATGCGCGCGCAGGACGGTCTCGATCTCCCCCGGCTCGATGCGGAACCCGCGCACCTTGACCTGGAAGTCGCCGCGGCCCAGGTACTCGATCTCGCCGTCCGGCAGCCAGCGGGCGCGGTCGCCGGTGGCGTACATCCGCTCGCCCGGCGCGCCCCACGGGTCGGGGATGAACTTCTCCGCCGTCAGGTCCGCGCGCCCCAGGTACCCGCGCGCCACCCCGCCGCCCGCCAGGTACAGCCCGCCGGGCACGCCCACCGGCGTGGGCTGCATCCGAGCGTCCAGCACGTACGCGCGGCTGCCGCCGATCTGCCGGCCGATGGTCACGCGCCCGTCCGGCGGCAGGTGCGCGTGGGTGGAGTACGTCGTGTCTTCCGTGGGGCCGTAGAGGTTGTGCACCTCCGGCACACCGGCGGCGTACAGCGCCCGCACCAGGTCCGGCGGCACCGCCTCGCCCGCCAGGTTAAGCCGGCGGATGGAGCCCGGCAGCGCACCGATGGCCAGCAGCTCGCGCGCGGCGCCGGGCACCATGCCGGCCTGCACCAGTGCCTCGTCGCGCGGCAGCTCCGCCAGCGACAGTGCGTTCTCCACCAGCACCAGCGTGCCGCCGCTGGCCAGCGTGTAGTGCACCTCCGCCGCGTGCACGTCGAACGCGGCGGAGGTGGAGCCCAGCACCTTCTCGCCGCGCGCCAGCGGGAAGCGCGCGCGCATCCACGCCAGGAACGTCGCGACGCCACCGTGGCGGATCATCACTCCCTTGGGCCGCCCGGTGCTGCCGGAGGTGTAGATGACGTGCGCCAGCTGCTCCGGGTGGATCTCCACGCGCGGATCGTCCGCCGATTCGCTGTCGATCGACGGATCGGCGACGTTGACGAACGCGCATCCCTCCGGCAGCGCCATGCCGGCCGATGCGGACGATGCGATGAACGCCACCGCGCCCGCGTCGCGCATCACCGTCTCGATGCGCTCCGCCGGGAAGTGCGGCTCCACGGGGACGTACGCGCCGCCGGCCTTCATCACGCCGAGCGCGGCCGCGACCAGGTCCGGCGTGCGCGGCAGGCACAGGCACACGCGCGCGTCGCGGTCCACGTCCAGCCGCAGCAGCCGCCGCGCGATGCGGTTGGCGCGCGCATCCAGCTGCGCGTAGGTGATCCGCGCTTCGTCATGTTCGATGGCGACCGCGTCCGGCGCCTCCGCCACCCGCGCGGCGATCATCTCCAGCACCGGCTGGCGCGGCGCGTCCATCGGGTTGCGCGACCAGGCGGCCAGCGTGGCGCGCTCCGCATCGCCCAGCAGCGGCAGGGCGGTAACGGGGGTGGATGGATCGGCCGCGGCGGCCAGCAGCAGCGCGCGGAAGTGGCCGACCATCCGCTCCACGGTGGGCGCGTCGAAGAGGTCGGTGGCGTACTCCACCAGCCCCTCGATCGCATCCTCCGTCTCCACCAGCGAGAGCGTGAGGTCCGCCAGCGCGCCGCCGCCGTGCACGCCGAAGCGCTCCACGTCCAGCCCGTCCAGCCGCGGCCGCAGGTCGCCCGCGTTCTGCAGCGCGAACACGACCTGGAAGAGCGGGTTGTGCCCCAGGCTGCGCTCCACGCCCAGCGCCTCCACCAGCCGCTCGAACGGCGTCTCCTGGTGCGCCCACGCGTCCAGCGTCGCCTCGCGCACGCGGCCCAGCAGCGCACGGAAGTCCGGGTCCGCCGAAACGTCCGCGCGCAGGACCAGCGTGTTGAGGAAGAGCCCGACCAGCCCCTCCGTCTCCGGCCGCGTGCGCCCCGCGACCGGCGTGCCGATGGCGAAGTCCGCCTCGCCCGTGTAGCGGTGCAGCAGCGCCTGCAGCCCCGCCAGCAGCGTCATGAAGACGGTGGCGCCCCCGCGCCGGGCGAGCCCGCGCACCGCCTCCGCCACGTCGCGCCCGAAGGCCAGCTTGAGCGCGCCGCCGCGGTGGCTCATCACCGCCGGGCGCGGGCGATCGGACGGGATCTCCAGCAGTTCCGGGAGCCCCGCCAGCCGCTCGCGCCACCACGCCAGCTGCCGGTCCAGCTCGTCGCCGGACAGGTGCGCGCGCTGCCACGCCGCGAAGTCCGCGTACTGAATGGGCAGCGGCGCCAGCGGCGACGGCTCGCCGCGCGCAAAGGCCGTGTAGAGCGCGTCCAGCTCGCGGAACAGCAGCGAGACGCTCCACCCGTCGATGGCGGTGTGGTGGATGACCAGCAGCAGCGCGTGCTCGTCGTCCGCCACGCGCACCAGCGACGCGCGCAGCGGAAGGTCGGCCGCGAGGTCGAACGGCCGCGCCGCGAGGCCGGATGCATGGCGGCGCAGCGCATCCTCCCGCGCCTTCGCGGCGACGCCGGAGAGGTCGTGGATGGGGAGATGGACGTCGCCCGCGGGATCCACCACCTGCGCCGGCGCGCCGTCGATTACGGCCAGGCGCGTGCGCAGCGCCTCGTGGCGGCGCGCCAGCTCCGCCAGCGCGCGGCGGAGCGCATCGATATCCAGCACGCCGTGGATGCGCAGCCCCGTGGACACGTTGTACGCCGCCAGCCCCGGCTGCAGCTGGTCGATCAACAGCAGCCGCTCCTGCCCGAAGCGGAGCGGCGCCGGCTCGCCGGCGGCGCGGCGGGGGATGCTCCCCTGCCCCGCATCCGCCGGGCGCGGCGCTGATGGCGCCGGCT
>DATABT010000161.1:0-2301 GCA_036259455.1 Longimicrobium sp.
CGGTGACGAACCAAGCCGCCGCGGCGAACGAGTCGGTCACCAACGTGCAGCACGCGGGGGTGGACGAGGGGGGCATCGTCAAGGTGCACGGCGACTACCTGGTCATCCTGCGGCGCGGCCGTCTGTTCACCGTGCGCATCGGCGGCGGCGACCTGCGGCCGGTGTCGGCGGTGGACGCGTTCGGGCCGGACATCGACCCTCGCGGCGCCTGGTACGACGAGCTGCTGCTGTCCGGCGACCAGGTGGTGGTCATCGGCTTCAGCTACGCGCGCGGCGGCACGGAGCTGGGGCTGTTCCGCATCGAGCCGGACGGGCGGCTGACACATCGCGCCACGTACCAGCTGCGGTCCAGCGACTACTACTCGTCGCGCAACTACGCCAGCCGGCTCATCGGCAACCGGCTCATCTTCTACGCGCCGCTGCCGTACGACTTCGAGCTGGAGGACCCGTTCGAGAACTTTCCCGCCTTCCGCCGCTGGGGTACGGGCGATGAGGGGTGGCGGCGCACCGCGGCGGCCACGCGCGTCTACCGCCCCGCGGGTCCGCTGGCGGTGGAGGACGAGCTGATGCTGCACACCGTGACGGTGTGCGAGCTGGGCGGCGAGGAGCTGGACTGCGAGTCGACGGCGCTGATGGGGCCCGAGGGGCGCGTGTTCTACGTCTCCCCCGGCGCGGTGTACGTGTGGGCGACGAGCCACGACTGGAACGAGGAGACGCAGGAGGAGCTGCCGCGGTCCGTGCTCTACCGCATGCCGCTGGACGGCGGGGCGCCCACGGGGCTGCGCGTGCGGGGCTCGCCCATCGACCAGTTCTCGTTCCTGGAGGGCGGCGACGGGCACCTGAACGTGCTGGTGGCCTCCGAGGGGGAAGGGGAGTCCATGTGGGGCGCGGAGTGGGCGGAGGAGGACCTGGCGCTGCTGCGGGTACCGCTTTCCTCCCTGGGCGACGGCAGCCGCGCGGCGCCGGATTCCCGGTACCGCCGCCTGCCCACGCGGGGCGCGGGGAGGTATCAGAACCGCTACGTGGGCGACTGGCTGCTGTACGGCAGCGGCAACCTGTGGGGGCGCGCGCGGGACTCGGCGTCCACGGTGTTCGCGCTGCGCTGGGCGGACGAGGGGCCGGTGGCGGCGATGGAGGTGCCGCACGGGGTGGAGCGCATCGAGCAGATGGGCTCCGGCGCGGTGGTGATCGGCTCCGACGGCCGGGACCTGCACTTCAGCGGCGCGCGGCTGGGCGCCTCCGCCGCGCTGGCGCACCGCTACACCCGCGCCGGCGCGTCGCAGGGGGAAACGCGCAGCCACGGCTTCTTCTACCGGCCCGACGCGGAGGAGGAGGGGCTGCTGGGCCTGCCCATCCGCGGCCCGGGGCGGCCGGGGTACGAGCACCTGCAGATCGGCTCCGCGTCCGTCCTCTACCTGCGCAACCGCGCGTTCCACCTCACGGAGCTGGGCGAGCTGGTGGCTGGGGAGACGGAGGCGGAGGACGTGTGCAAGGCCTCGTGCGTGGACTGGTACGGCAACGCGCGGCCGCTCTTTCTCCGCGGGCGCATCTTCGCGCTGATGGGCTACGAGCTGGTGGAGGGCGCGGAGAACGACGGCCGGCTTCGCGAGCTTCGCCGCATCAACTACCTGCCGCCGCTGCCGCCGGCGAACTTCCGGGGAAGCTGGAACTTCAGCGAGAACATCCGCGGGGAGGGCAACTACAGCTGCAGGAACTACGGCACGTTCGATTTTCTGCCGGAGGACGGCAGCCTGGGCGTGCAGTACCGGCAGAACGGGCAGTGCTGGATGGACGGCCGCGCGGTCGACAGCCGGGGGCAGGGGAGCGGATCGGGGACGGCGGGCCCGCGCGACGTGAGCTTCACGACCGACCAGTGCCGTTACACGGGGCGAATGCGCGGCGCCTACCAGATCGCCGGGACGATGCAGTGCCGCATCCGGCGGCCGGACGGCTCGGAGTTCGATGCGTCCGGAACGTGGTCGGCGGAGCGGAGCCGCTGACCCTCATCCACGGAGATGATATGAGACCCGCCCCCTTCGATGCGTGCGAGCTTGTCTGATACCGAAACGGCTGGAGTCTCACACGGAGTCAACAGAGTCAAACGGAGTTTGCTCGTGCCGGGCGACGGATCATCTGTGCTGTCGAAAACGCGTCCAGGGAAGGCATGAACGTCGGTCCGCCTCGCCAGGGCTCTACTCCGTTGACTCCGTTGACTCCGTGTGAGAATCGTTCTTTTGCCGGAGTGGGTACGAAGCCATTCTCTGCGTAAGAAAAACGGTCGGCGATCCCGCGAGGATCGCC
>DATABT010000162.1:0-4136 GCA_036259455.1 Longimicrobium sp.
GGGCGCCCCTCTTCGCGTCGTGGGGCCCGGAAGGGACCGGCGCGCCGGACGGGGTATTCAATTTGCGGCAGTTTTCACGGTCGTCTCCCTGCCGTGCGCGCATTCCGACTCCATCCGGAGAAGCCCGATGAGCAGGCTCAAACCGAAGACGAACCAGGAGGAGCCCGTGGCGGACCCGACCGTCGACAAGAACGCGCCCGCTGCGGGTGGACGACGAAGTCCTGGCGGAGATTCGGAAAAGAGACGCTGATTTCCTGAGGGAGGCGCCGCGCCATACCCCGTCCACTCGCGGAGGCCGGGCGCCGACCGAAGGATCTCGCCCGCGGAACCGGGAGGCGGCTCCCTGCCACACCCATCCTTCCAGATCGGGCAAGGAGATCCTTCGGTCGCGCCCATGGAACAGTGCTCGGGCTTGTTTCGCGTGGGCGCTCCCTCAGGAAGTCAACCAGTTGTATCTGCGGATCCGGTATCAGGCTGCAGCTGAAAGACCTGGTGATCGAGAGCTTCGGCACGACGACGCCGGCCGCACGGGAGCGGGGGACCGTGATGGGCCGGGAGTGCACCTGTCCCACCGACTGCACCTGCCCGGCGTGTCCCACATGCGACGTTACCGCAACGGGACGTGCCCTGACGAACCGGCCCGCGCGGTCACCTGCTGCCGCACCCGCGACGCCCCGACCTGCGAGACGTGCGAAGGCGGCTCGTGCGTGCAGTGCGGGCCGGTGGAATACACCTGCACCTGCGGGTAAGGATGGGGGGCGCCGCCGGTGGCGCGGCGCGGGGAGGGGAGGATGAAACCCAGTCCGGGAGGAACGCATGAGCAAGCTCAGGCTGCACCTGGATGACCTCGCCGTCGACACCTTCCATCTGACGGCGGAGGCGCGCGACCGGGGGACGGTGTTCGGCGAGCAGTGCACCTGCCCCACCAACTGCACCTGCCCCGGCTGCCCCACCTGCGACGACACGTGTCCGGCCACCTGCCCGTACACGTGCGACGACTGGTCGTGCGGCGGCACCTGCGGAGACACCTGCCCGCAGTGCTCCGGTGGCGGCGAAACCTGCGACCGCAGCTGCCAGATCAGCTGCTACGGCGCTTCCTGCAACTGCTGGTAACGCTGCGCTGGAGGTCCGCGGCGAACACGGAGCGCGGCCGCCTTGCGGTCGCGCTCCACGCATTGCATCGTTCTACACATACACATCACGCCGAAATCCAGCATGAGGAGGATGTCCGTGAAAAAGCTCAGACTGCGCCTGGAAGACCTGGAAGTGGACGCGTTCCCCACCACGCCCGCCGCGGCGGAGCGGGGGACCGTGGCCGCGCACTCCCACGAGACGTGCTTTCTCAGTGCGTGTCCCGGCTACACCTGCGAAACCTGCTGGGAGACGTGCCCGGCAACCTGCGATGGCGACACCTGCCACGCGTACAGCTGCGAGAGCGCGTGCGCCGGCACCTGCTGGGAGTGGACCTGCGAGGCCGGCGCAACCTGCCCCTGACCGCGGCCGCCGCCGGACCGGGTGATCGGATGAACGGGGGCGGGGCTGCCGGAGGCAACCTGTCAGCCCGCGTTTCCGTGGATCGGCGTAAACGATTGTTCTGGGCGGGACGCCGGGTCGCGATTACCTTCCGCCTCGTCACTTTTGAGACGTGGCATGCGGGCACTGGCGATGCCTCGGGGGTGGCCGGCGGCATGCGCGCGGCAATGGACCGAACCTTCAGATGGGAGCCCGATGATGCACAAGCTGAAGCTGGTGATGGACGACCTTCGCGTGGAGAGCTTCGACACCACGACCGCGGCGAACGAGCGGGGGACGGTGTTCGGGGAGCAGTGCACCTGCTACAGCGACTGCACCTGCCCCGGCTGCCCCACCTGCGACGGCACCTGTCCGCAGACGTGCCCGCAGACCTGTGACGATGCAAGCTGCGCCGGCAGTTGCTGGTGCCCGTCGCAGGTCTGCGAGTTCACCTGGGGTTCCTGCACCTGTCCGGAAAACTGACCGCGCGCGGGGTGTGGACGGAGTTCCGTGAACAACGAGAGGCCGGGGAGGGGACGGCGGTATCTGCGCGGCAATGGATCAAACCGTTGATGGAGGAGCGACGATGCACAAGCTGAAGCTGGTGATGGACGACCTTCGCGTGGAGAGCTTCGACACCACCGCCGCGGCCGGGGAGAAGGGGACGGTGTTCGGGGAGCAGTGCACCTGCTACAGCGACTGCACCTGCCCCGGCTGCCCCACCTGCGACGGCACGTGCCCCGCCACCTGCCCGTACACCTGCGACGACAGGACCTGCGCCAGCTGCCAGGGCTCATGCGACAGCTGTGTCGCCTCGTGCTTCTGCAGCATGGGAGAATGGTGCTACTCATGGACTTGTCCCCTGGACTGATGTCATCCTCCCCCAGGGGGCGCCGTCCTGACGCGGGGTGCCAGGCGCGCGGGACGTGAGATCGTGAAGCTACGGACGCGGAGGGGCTGGCTGCCGTCTCCGCGTCCTCTCCATTTCTCCGACGGTCGATCCCCTGTCACCCCGTCACCCATTCACCCGTTCACCCCCTCACCGCACCCGCACTCCCGCACTTTCTTGACCGCCGCACCGCGGCCCCGCTATACTGTCGGCTCACCTTCCAGGGCGCAACATCCGAGCCGCTGATGTTCCCGACCGACACCCAGATTGCGCCGACGGGGGAGACCCCGGACGAGGTCGTTCTGGAGCGGATGGCGCTCCTGGTGGTGGGCGAGCACCGCTTCGGGGTGGCCATCGAGCGCATCCGCGAGATCATCCCCGCGCGGCCGTACACGCCGCTGCCGGGAAGCGGCCCGCACGTGTGCGGGCTCATCAACCTGCGCGGGCGCATCGTCACCGTCATCGACCTGGGCGCGCGGCTGAGCCTGCCGCCCGCGTCGGCGGACCCGGACCACAGCATCGTGATCGTGGAACACCAGGGCAGGCTGGCGGGGCTGGCGGTGCAGGAGGTCTCCCGCATCGTGGACGTGGACCCGGACGCCCTGCAGGACGCCGCCGCCACGCTGCGGGCGCTGCGCATTGACCGCGCCTGGCTGCGCGGGGTGGGCGAAACGGACGGGCAGGTGTTCGTGGCCGTTGACCCGGACGAGATCATTGCCCCCATCCTCTCCGCGTGAATCCTGAATTTCCGGGCGCCAGCGCCCCAACCGGCAACCCCTACACACGCCAATGAGCCAGACCGTCTTGATCTGCGACGACGCCATCTTCATGCGGACGATGATCGGCGACATCCTGACGCAGGCCGGATTCCAGATCGTCGCCGAGGCCGAGACGGGCGTTCAGGCCGTCGAGAAGTACCGGCAGCACAAGCCCGACCTGGTCACCATGGACATCGTGATGCCGGACATGGGCGGCATCGACGCGGTGCGCGAGATCGTCAGGGAAGACCCCGGCGCCCGCATTCTGATGTGCAGCGCCATGGGCCAGCAGGCGCTGGTGATCGAGGCCATCCAGGCCGGCGCCAAGGACTTCGTGGTCAAGCCGTTCCAGCCGTCGCGCGTGCTGGAGGCGGTGCAGCGCGTACTCGGTTGAGAAGTGCGTGAGTGCGGTAGTGCGTCAGCGCGGAGGTAAACCCTTCCGCGACCCGCTTCCGCACTGACGCACTCACGCACTCACGCACTATGGAATTGTCCCAGTACGCGGAGCTGTTCCTCAGCGAATCCCGCGAGCACGTTTCCGCCATCAACCACCTGCTGCTCACCCTGGAGGGCGATCCGCGCTCCGGGGACGCGGTGGAAGGGCTGTTCCGCGCGGTCCACACCATCAAGGGCATGTCCGCCACCATGGGCTACCGCGCCGTGGCGGACCTGGCCCACGAGATGGAGAACCTGCTGGACCGCGTTCGCCAGGGAAAGATGACGTCCGACGCGGAGCTCGTGGACGTGCTGTTCGCCGCCTGCGACGCGCTGGAGCTGAGCATCGAGACGGCCGTCGAAGAGGGGGATGACGACGGCGCCTCCGTGGCCCCCGTCGTGGCCCGCCTCCGCGACCTGGCGGGCGGCACCGACGCGCCGTCGCGAGCGGGCGAGCCCACGGCGGCGCCGTCCGGCAAGCGCGCGCGGTCGAAGAAGGCGCCCGCGCCCGCCGCGCCCGCGGCTCCGCACCCGGAGCCGGG
>DATABT010000163.1:0-2668 GCA_036259455.1 Longimicrobium sp.
CACCCCTCCCGGGGCTCCTTTGGTTCCGGAAGGCTGGACGCGCGTGCGGACGATGGATCCGGCGCCCCCCTCCGGTTCGTGTTTTGGCCGATGACGCACGCCGCCGTGACGGACCCTTGACACTTCCATCCCGCGCGCCCCATGTTTTACGACGCTAATTCTCGCGGTGGCTGGGGGGGGTCTCCTTCCGCAAATCCAGCTGTTCCTGCGCGCCGTCCGCGCGAAAGGGAGAGCCCGGGAACTGCTGCGCCTCAGATTCAGTCTGCGGGTGTGGCGAACAGCGTTCGGACAACTACGGACAGAGATTGACGTTTGCCCATGATGATCGGTTCCGCATTGCAGATGGTATCCGCCCTGATTCAGCCGTTCCACGTACGGCTGGGCGTGGATGCGTGTTGTGCGTGCGGGGCCGCGGTAGAGAAGCTCAGCGGTTGAACGGCCGCGCCCCCTGGTGGGCGCGGCCGTTTGCGTGTTCCGGCGGCCGTGGTCATCCCCTTGACCGACCGCGGCCGGCCGCGCCGGCGCCACTTCCGCGCGTCCGGCAATCCACCTCTCCATTCCCTGGAGGACGGCATGAACAAGCTGAAGCTGCACCTGGAAGCGCTGACGGTCGAGAGCTTCGACACGTCCGCCACCGAGAAGGCCAAGGGCACGGTGTTCGGCGAGCAGTGCACCTGCTACACCCAGTGCACCTGCCCGGGCTGCCCCACCTGCGCCAACTACAACACCTGCGACAACACCTGTAACAACACGTGTCCGGGCACCTGCGCGTACACCTGCGACGACTACACGTGCGCGTACGGATGCGGCGGCACGAACTACAGCAACTGCGACTGCACGCAGTTCGACGCCACCTGCAACGGCTATGGCACGTGCGGAGTGTATCCGTGCAAGATCGTGCCCTGAGCTACGGCGCATCTGCTGAATGAACGGAGCCCCGGCGCCCATGCGGCGCCGGGGCTCGCTGCTTGCCACACGGGGCGCCGGACGAGATCATCAATGGAACAGGCAGGCTGCCGGCGTACGCGGCAGCCTTCGCACATCGGCGGAGAAGACGGAGAATGCAGCCCGGGTACCCCGCGGCGCGGATCGTCGCCCCCACGGTCGCGGAGCAGCTGGCGGCCCACCTGAACGCCGCACGCCAGCGCGGCAGCCGCGACTTTGCCCCGCAGCCGGACACGGTCGTCATCGAGGCGCTCATCGACACCGCGTTCTGGGCCAGCCTGCAGCGCGAGGAAGGGCACGCGCCCAGGATCTCGCTGGCGTTCGTCCCCCCCGACGTCAGTGGACACGCGATGGTGTTCGCGCGGCCGCTGCCGCTGTGGCCGCGCAGCCTGGCCAAGCTGGCGCCGGCCGTGGAGCGCCCGGGAATCCACCTGGGCGTGTGGCCGGAGGACGGCGCCCTGCGCGTGTGGGGCACGGCGCGCTCGGTGCCGGAGCTGGCGTTCGTGCTGGAAGTGGTGGAGCCGGGGCTGGTGGTGGTCAAGTACCGCCGCGGCGACGAGCTGGACAAGTACGGCACGGTGGCCGTGCTGCAGGGCGACCACATCCAGGTGGTGGACGAGAACGCCGCCAGCCTTCCCGACTGCCCCGACCTGCTCTCGTCGCTCCTCGGCTTCGACGCGCCCGTCCCCGCCGTGGGCCCCACCGGGGTGCTGATCCAGCTGGCGGTCTCCATGCGGGCGCACGGGCGCGGCGGGTCGCTCCTGCTGGTCCCCGCGGGTTCGGATGACTGGCAGGCGTCCGCGTCGCAGCCCATTCCCTACGGCGTGACGCCGTTCGCGGACGTTGCGGACCTGCTGCGCGCGGACGAAGCCGAGCGCTCGCGCCCCGCCTGGCGCGAGGCGCTTCGCCGCGCGGTGGACGCCGTCGCCGGGCTGACGGCGGTGGACGGCGCCACCGTGCTCAACGAGCGTCACGAGCTGCTGGCGTTCGGCGTCAAGCTGGCGCGCAGGCGCGGGGCCGAGCGCGTGGAGCAGATCGCGCTGACGGCGCCCGTGATCGGGAACGTGGCGGAGGTGGTGGACCCGTCCCGGCTGGGCGGCACGCGCCACCTTTCCGCCGCGCAGTTCATCCACGAGCAACGCGATGCCCTGGCCATGGTGGCGTCGCAGGACGGCCGCTTTACCGTCTTCGCCTGGTCCCCCTGCGAGAACATGGTCCACGCCCACCGCGTGGAGACGCTGCTGATGTAGGGCTTCCCGGATCAGGCGAAGGGGCGGAGGGAAAAGGGCTCGTCGCGGGTTTCGTTGCAACGGCCCGTGGCCTGAATGCGGCGCATTGCCATTCCGGGGGAGGCGCCCACTGGATGCGCCGGTGCAGGATCTTCAGCGCCGACCGAGGAATCTGCTCACCCATGCTCGTGGCTCGCGCCCGGAACCGGACTCGCCCGGTCCGTACGCCGCCCACGCGTGCGGGCACGGCGGAAATCCGCGGGGCCGGGATCCAGCACGCCGGCTGACCATCAGTTTCTCGGTCGGTGCCACAGAAATCCTGCACGGGCAATGATCGCGCAGGCGCCTCCTCCCCTCGAAATGACAGCGGCGCGCGTGGCGTGCAACGAGCCCGTCCGAGCGCCGCCGCAGACATCAGGAGCCGCCGTCCGCCAGACCGCTGACCCAACCCCGCGTGGTGGCGGCGACTTCGTCCAGCACCTGGGCATCCGTGC
>DATABT010000164.1:0-10589 GCA_036259455.1 Longimicrobium sp.
TCATCCCCCGCAGAAAGAACGTCATCACCGAGCTCTCGCGCCCCTCGGCGATGGCGTGGCCGTAGTACTGCACGTTCTCGATCATGGCGAAGCCCAGCCCCACCATGGCCGCGTACACCACGCCGTCCACCACCCCGTCGAACTCGTCCCTGAGCTCGCGGAACAGGACGAAGAGCGCGAAGCCCTTGGCCATCTCCTCCACCACCGGCGCCGTCACCAGCCCCGCGAAGAGCTCCGCCGCCCGCGGGCCCGCCACGGCGCCCAGGATGTCGGTGCTCAGCATGTTCACCATCAGCGCCACGAACACGGCCACCGTGGCGCCCCAGGCGAACGTCTGCAGCAGGGTTCGCGGCGGCTCCGGCTCGAAGCGGTCCAGCCAGAGCGCCAGGACCACGTACACGGGAACGGGGACGATGGCCACCAGGAAGCCCAGCCCGAACGCCCGCAGCCCCAGGTCGCCCGCGATCATTCCCAGGCTCAGCACGCCGCACACCAGGGCGCCCCGCGTCAGCATGGGATGCGGCTGCGCGGGAAGCTCGTGCGGGTGGTGCAGCAGGGCGAAGAACCGGGACTCGGGGGCGGGCATCAGGGGTTCAGACGGTCGGGCTGGGGCTCGCGGTACACGCCGAACAGCTCTTCCAGCACACGGCGGCGGTGGTCGAAGATCACCTGCAGCCGCGGGGTGATCAGGAACGGGCGCACCGGCCGCGCCCGCTTTGGCAGGGCGTAGTGCACGATGTCGCGGCAGGCCACGCCGCCGGGGATCTCGCGGAACAGGTGCTGGTGGTGCCAGAACCGGTACGGGCCGAAGCGCTGCTCGTCCACGAACAGGTGCGGCTCGGCGACGTGCGTGATCTCCGTGACCCACTGCACCGGCACCTTGAACAGCGGCCGCATGGTGTAGGTGATGATGAGCCCGGGGTACACGCGGTCCGGCAGCCGCGACGTCACCTTGAACGCCATGTCCGCCGGGGTGATCCGCTCCAGGTTGCGCGGGTCGCTGAAGAAGTCCCACGCCTGCCCGATGGAGATCGGAAGGCGGATCTCGTGCTCCATCACGTGCAGCTTCATCGTCCCCTCGTCACCCCGGTCCCCGTCTGTTCAGCGCGCGTGCGGATGGAGGTCGTTGCCCGGTTGCAACCTACGTACTCTTCGCGAAGTCCGGTAGCCCCGGGTGCGAATTTTTTCGCATGGAAGGGTGGATGAAAGGGATGTCGCCCGCGGCGGACGCAGGTGGGCGCGTGGACAACCTCCCGCGAGGGCGGGCAAACCGGCTCAAGCCTCCCTCGCGCCTCGTGGCGAATCCACCCCCACGACGTCCCAACACGTGCGGCCCCTTGACTTTACACGCGTGTTTCCACTTTTTCCACGGGCCAGCCTCACCCGCATCCCCCAGCAGTCTTCTACGATGGACCTCACGCAAGCCGACGCCGCGGCGCCGCAGCGCATCCCCGCGCCGCCCGCGCCCGTCATCACTTATCCCGAGACGTCCAGGCACGAGCCCGCGGTGCGCCCGTGGGAGCTGGAGCTGCTCATCTCCGGCGCCGTGGTGTTCTCGCTGCTGCAGATGCCGGGCGTGGTGGACGGGGTGTTCAACCGGGTACAGCCGCACCTGGCGGACCGCGCCCACTTCGGGGCGTTCATGCTGTACACGTACGTCAAGCTCATCCTGTACACGCTCATCTCCTGCTTCGTGCTGCACCTGGGCACGCGGGCGTACTGGGTGGGGCTGATCGGGCTGGAGACAGTGTTCCCGCACGGCGTAAAGTGGGAGGACAGCACCTACGGACCGGTGATGACGGAGGTCTACCGCAAGAAGCTGGGGCGCCTGCAGCCCCGCATCGACGCGGCGGACCGGTTCTGCAGCATCCTGTTCCCGCTGGCGTTCACGCTGGTGATGCTGTTCGCGTACTCCGTGGTGATGCTGGGAATGGTGACGCTGCTGGCGTTCGGCATCTCGCGGCTGGCGTTCGGCGGGGAGTACTTCGGGCGGATCTGCGTGGCCATCTTCGCCGGCGCCCTCAGCATTCCGCTGATCGCGTGGGCGCTGGACCGCACCATCGGCAAGCGCGTGCAGCCGGGGGGCAGGGCGGAGAGGCTGATCCGCCGGATGTCGGTCGCCGCGTACTACGTGAACGCGATGCCGGCGTACGGCACCGTGTTCATGACGCTGTTCAGCAACGCCCGAAAGGGCGCGCGCTACCCCTTGATGTACGCGCTGATGGCGGTGCTCTTCGGGTTCTTCATGACCAAGGACCTGTTCGTCGCGCGCGGCGTGCTGCTCACGGGGAACCACGAGTACCTGCCGGATGCGCCGGGCGAGTTCGGCGTGGGCGCGGAGTACTACGAGAGCCAGCGCATTCCCGGCGCCGTGTACGACCGCACGCCGTCCATCCAGAGCGACGTGGTGCGCGACCCGTACGTCAAGCTGTTCATCCCCTACATTCCCACGCGCCACGGCGAGGCGTTCGCGGAGCGGTGCCAGGGCGTGGAGCCGCTCTCGCGCGGCGGCGTGCGCATGGACGTGGCGGGGCCGCCGCAGGCCGCGCAGGTGAAGGCCGTGCTGGACTGCTGGATGCAGTTGCAGCCGGTGACGCTCAACGGCAATGCCGTCCGCCCCGACTTTCGCTTCTACACGCAGCCGGAGAGCGGGCTGCGCGGTATTCTGGCGTACATCCCCGTCGAGGGCCTGCCGCGCGGGGAGAACGTGATCACCGTCGGCAACTCGCCGCGCAACCTGGCCGACCAGCAGATGCGCGACCGCATCCGCGGCGGCACCCCCACCCCGCCGCACTACATCCGGTTCTGGCTCTGACGCCCGCAAGCGGCGAGGCAGACGAACGAAACGGGGGCGACTCGCGGTGAGTCGCCCCCGTTTCGCGTTGTGCAGACGCGGCTTACGCCTGTTCGCACGTATCCCGGGTTCCAGTCCCACAGGCTGTCTTCGCGGGCAAGCTGGATGTCCGGCGAACCCAGGGACGCGCTCGCCCGCTCTCCGTCTCTTCGGCGGGCACGCTTCTGGCCGGCGCCTCCGCCCGGTTTCGGGGGATGAGCAACGCGGGAGGCGCGAATGGCGGAGCGGGGCGCGGAGTGGTACGAGGCGCAGTCGATCGAAGGCAAGCGGGTGATCGTCACCGGCGGAACGACGGGGATCGGGCGGGCGGTGGCGCGGCTGCTGGCGGCGCGCGGCGCGCGCGTGATCATCGTCGGGCGCGACGAACACGACCTGCGCGAGGCGCTGGAAGACGTGGGCGCGGGCGGTGAGGGGCACGGCCTCACGGCGGACCTGTCGCGGCTGGAGGACGTGCGCCGCCTGTTCCGCGAGGCGGACGAGCGGCTGGGCGGGCTGGACGTGCTGGTGAACAACGCCGCCGTCTACGGCGACGAGTGGGAAAAGGAGAGCCTGGAAGACGCCGAGTACGCCATCCGCACCAACCTGGTGGGGTACGTGGCCTGCGCGCACGAGGCCTTCGACCGCATGAAGGGGCGCGGCGGCCACGTGGTGAACGTGGGCTCCATGAGCGCCGACCTGCGCGAGCCCACCGGCCCCACCTACGTCAGCACCAAGGCCGGCATCCAGGCGTTCTCCGAGTCCTTCCGCAAGGCGGCCAACGAGGAGGGAATCAAGGTCACCGTCATCGAACCGGGCAAGGTCTCCACGGACATGATCGAGAAGCCCGACCGCGAAAAGGCACGCCTGGAAAAGCAGGAGAAGATGCTGCGGCCGGAGGACATCGCCGCCTGCGTCTACTTTGCCCTGACGCAGCCGGACCGCTGCGACATCGTCGCCCTGCAGGTGCGCCCGCATCTGCAGGTGATCTGATCTCCCCGGGAGAACCGGAGGACGCGGAGGCCCTCGATCACCGCCTCCGCCTCCCCCGCGTCTGTTCCTGCCGCCGCCACCCGGCCGCGCATCCCGGGGTGACAGCCATCCGCCACTCTGGCGCCGGGCGCATCCCGCCACGTACCATTCATCCGCCCCGCGCAGTTCCACCCTGCCCACGACACACCCCCGGGAGCACGGAATGGACTACCCGCTGCAGCTGTCCTTCAAGCTCATGGCCATGGCGCCGCAGATCTACGTGCGCGACGCCGCCGGCCAGGTGCGCATGTACGTCAAGCAGAAGCTGTTCAAGCTCAAGGAAAAGGTCACCGTGTTCGCGGACGAGGGGCAGACGCAGCCCATCTACCACATCCAGGCGGACCGGGTGATCGACTTCAACGCGCGCTACCACTTCACCACGGCGGATGGGCGGCCGCTGGGGAGCGTGCGCCGGCGCGGGCGCAGGTCGCTGTTCCGCGCCCACTACGAGGTGATGCAGGGCGAGGACGTGGTGCTGCTGATCCGCGAGGCCAACCCGTGGGCCAAGGTGGGCGACGCGCTGCTCGGCGAAATTCCGGTGCTCGGCATGTTGGCCGGCTACCTGTTCCACCCCGTCTACGCCGTCACCCGCGCCGACGGCGGCGAAGTGCTGCGCGCCACCAAGCAGCCCGCCATGTGGGAGGGCAAGTACGCCGTACAGAAGACGGCGGAGCTCAGCCCCGAAGCCGAGGCGCTGGGGGTGCTGAGCCTGCTGATGCTGCTTCTGCTGGAGCGCCGCCGCGGTTGATCTCCCATCCTCATCGCCCTTTCGAGAAAAGGCCACGTTCGATGAAAAAGCTGTTGATGGTGCTCGCCCTGGCGGTGTGCGCCGCCGTGCCCGCCGCCGCGCAGCCGGAGCCCAGCCCCGGCGAAACGGCCGCCGTGCGCGAGCTGCTGCAGGTAAGCCGCACCCGCGAGAACTTCATCCGCGCCATGGAACTGGGAATGGAGCAGGGCGGCATGGGCGAGCTCACGCCGCAGGTTCAGCAGGTGCTGCGTGACTTCATGGACGAGCACTTTCGCTACGAAGACCTGGAGCCCGAGTTCATCCGCATGTACACCGAGCTGTACACGGAAGAGGAGATCCGCGGGATGACGGCGTTCTACCGCACGCCGCTGGGGCAGCGGATGATCGAGACGTTGCCGGAGCTCTCGGCCGCGTCGCAGCGCATTGCCCAGGAGCGGCTGCAGGCGGTGATGCCGCAGCTCATGCAGGCCATCATGGAGGCGATGGAGGAGCCCGGGCCCACGCCGGAGAGCTGACGGCGGACCATGGCCGCACCCTTTCGCGACAACGTGGTCATCATCACCGGCGCCAGCGACGGCATCGGGCGGGAGGTGGCGCTCCGGCTGGCGGACCAGGGCGCATGGCTGGCCCTGGCCGCGCGCGACGCCGCCAGGCTGGAGGCCGTCGCCGCCGGGTGCCGGACCCGCGGCGGCCGCGCCATCGCCGTCCCCACGGACGTGGGGGACCAGGCGCAGTGCCGCCGGCTGGTGGAGCGCACCGTCGAGGAGTACGGCCGCGTGGATACGCTGGTGAACAACGCCGGCGTGAGCATGTGGGCGCGCTTCGACCAGGTGACGGACCTGGCGCCGTTCGAGACCATGATGCGCGTCAACTACATGGGAAGCGTGTGGTGCACGCACGCCGCGCTGCCCCACCTCAAGCGCACGCGCGGGCGCATCGTGGGCGTCAGCAGCCTCACGGGGCGCGCGGGGGTGCCCACGCGCAGCGGCTACGCGGCCAGCAAGCACGCCATGGCCGGCTTCTTCGACTCGCTGCGCATCGAGCTGGCGGACGACGGGGTGTCGGTGACGATGGTCTACCCCGGCTTCGTGAGCACCGGAATCCGCCAGCGCGCGTTCGGTCCGGACGGAAAGCCGCTGGCCGTGAACCCGGTCCGCGAGGCGGAGGTGATGACGCCGGAGGAGTGCGCGCGGCAGATCGTCGCCGCGGCCGCGGGGCGGCGGCGCGAGCTGGTGATGACGGCGCGCGGCAAGGTGGGCCAGTGGATCAAGCTCATCGCCCCCGGCCTGGTGGACCGCATCGCGAAGAAGGCCATCGAGCAGGGGCGATGACGGGCAACCATCCGGGTCCAACGGGGTTCCAAGCAGGTGCCGATGGACCCGCAACCCGTTGGAGTACTGACAGATGCGCTTCCGCTCCCTGTTCCTCCCCCTCCTCGCGCTCCTCCCCTTCTCCGCCGCGCCGGAGCCGGGCGAGCGCGTGGTCTCCGGCTACTACACGATCGGGTGGGAGGAGCAGTCGTTTCAGCCGTGCGGCCAGCGCGGCAAGTGGTGGGTCAGCAATCCCGGCCCCATGATGCGCGCATACGCCGACCTGGTGGAGGGCGACTGGGGCACCATCTTCGTCACCGTGCGCGTGGACCTGACGGAGGAAGGAAACTGGGGCCACCTGGGCGGATACCGCCGCGCCATGGCCGTCACCGAGCTGCTGGACGCCCGCCGGCCTTCGCCCGACCGTGACGACTGCTCCCGCGTGCGGGAGACGTGAGGGAGTGCGAAAGCGTGGCGAAAGTGCGAAAGTGACGCCGACCGGGTCCCCTTCCCCGGCCGGCGTCGTTTTTCGTCCCGGCTCGCCGCACGCGGCATGTGTGCGTATCTTGGTGCCGCGACACAGAATGGGCGGGCGCAGTCCGCGAAGGCGGACTTCGCGAAGTTCCAGCCGCGGTTTCAACCGCCATGACGCGGCCCGCCAGTCATCAGGCATTCAACGTGAACGATAGAAGCTATCCGCCGCCCACCGGGCCGGACCCGTACGACCCGGCCGTGCGCCGCAAGAACATCAGGACGCTGCTGATCGTGGCCGTGGTGCTGATCGGCGCGGCGATGATTCCCCTCGCCGTGCGAAAGGTGCAGCAGCCGGAGGCGTACTACACCACGCACGCCCAAGCCGTCACCGCGCGGGCAATCGAGCACGGCGACGTCCCCGGCTTCGTCCCCCCGACGGCGACGGAGATCCACGCGCGCAACAACCGCGACTCGGGGCAGCGCTTCGTCCGCTTTACCTTCGATCCCGCCACCCTCCCCGCCATCACGCAGGGGATGCGGCGCCTTCCGCAGGCGGAGGTGGAGAAGGTGATGGTCCCCTCGCCCGGTTTCACGGAGTGGTTCCCCATCACCTCACGGACGATGAGCGGCACGCAGGCGGAATACCTGCAGGTGTACGAGATCGCGTCCGGGCCGGACCGCGGCTACCTGGCCGTGGACCCGCGCACCCGGTAC
Source organism: Longimicrobium sp. (assembly GCA_036259455.1). Lineage (GTDB taxonomy): Bacteria > Gemmatimonadota > Gemmatimonadetes > Longimicrobiales > Longimicrobiaceae > Longimicrobium. The sequence goes on from DATABT010000164.1 coordinate 7,109, forward strand.
GCGTACTACTGGAGCCGCTCCGCCCCCCGGAGCTGACCCGTCCGGAATCCGCCATGGCCGTTACGCCTGAATACCGCGAGTTCGTGCTGGAGCAGCTGGGGCGCGTGGCGCCCGTCACCGCGCGCGCCATGTTCGGCGGCGTGGGGGTGTACTCCAGCGGCTTCTTCTTCGCGCTCATGGCGGACGACACGCTCTACCTCAAGGTCGACGACACCAACCGCCCCGACTTCGAGGCCGCCGGCATGGGCCCCTTTCGCCCATTCGAGGGCGGGGGCGCCATGCAGTACTACGAGTTCCCCGCCGACCTGCTGGAAGACGCCGACGCCCTCCGCCCCTGGGTGGACAAGGCGATCGGCGTCGCCCGCCGCGGCCGCACGCGCAAAAAGAAGTAGCGCACGGCACCCATCCTTCCGTGAGAGGTGTTGTCCTCCGTGCAAGGTGTTGCCACCCTCCCGCAGGTCCAGTCATCCCGAGGGGGGCGCCCGCGCAGAACCTGAAGCAACGTAAGCGTTTGCGGCGCGACCAAAGAATCTTCTCTCCGCCATCGGCACCCGGGCCCGTGGCTCGTGTACGGCCGCGGACTCCCTGGCCGTACGCCGCCCACGGATGCGTGCGTGGCGAAAAATCTGCGGGCCCGGATCCAGCACGCAGGCTGACCACCACTCCCGGAGAGTAGATTTCTCAGTCGGCGCCACAGAGATTCTGCACCGACAGTGATCGCGCGGGCGCCTCCTTCGAACTGACAGCGGCGCGCCTGGCGTGCAACTACATCGACGCCGAACCCAATGTTCTCTGAAGGTGGGTGTCCACGGCACCTTCTTCGGGTTGACCACTTGGCGACACGGGTGGCGCAGTTAGCCCGCTCCTCTTGTGAACGAGGGGGCGGGGCTCTACTCTATCGCCTGGACGCAGGACCTGACCTGGAACACTCTGATGCCCCCTGGCGGGCGGGACGGAACGGATACGGATGCCGCCGCGTAAAGACGACGCCTCCGTCGAGACGCTTCGCGAGGCCGCACGCACCTTCATGGATGCCACGTCGCTGCGCCAGGCGGCGCGCGACATCGGCATGAGCCCGACCGGTCTCCGCGGCTTTCTGGACGGCGCCGCGCCGTACGTAAAGACCGAGCGCAAGCTGCGCGCGTGGTACCTGCGCGAGGCCCAGCGACAGGTGCAGGCGGTCTCTCCCGAGGCCGCGAACAACGCCCTCCGGCTGCTGGTGGGGCACTTTGCCCCCGCCTTTGCGCGCGAAACCACCCTGGAGCTGGTGGACGTGCTGGAGCGCCGCTGCATTGACAGCCAGACGCCGGTACCGGCCTGGATCGCCGAGGTCCGGAGCTGGTACTCGGAGTAACGAACCCCCAGGGACAGGTTTCAGGGGACAGGGAACAGCCTGCCCGGCAAGGGTTGCCGGGCAGGCTTTCCGCGCCTCTCGCGCCCCCGCTCCCGCGGGGACGAAACGGTGAGGGCATGGGCGAGGCCGCCACGCCGCGGCTGTCATTCGAAGGAGGCGCCCGCGTGATCCCCGCCGATGCAGGACCCGTGGCGCCGACTGAGAAATCTGCTCACCCGTGCCGGTGACCCGTTTTCCCGCTCCGGGCTCGCCCAGCGTTCCTTTCCATTCTGGGAGGCGCACTCCGCGACCGGTTCCACTGCAACCCGATCTGCGCCGACCCGAAGGAGCTTGCCGCCACGAACGAGGGGCCGGTTCCACACCATGGAGCCAGCCCCTCGATCCCGGACAGAAGGTCCTTCGGTCGGGCCGCGAACGCTTGCGTAAATTCGAGTTAGGCACCACCCTCCTTCGATTGTGGAAAGTGCGGCTGGTGCCGACGCAGAGCCCCGATGCGCGAAAAATCTGAGGTGCGCGCTTATCTGGCAGCAATCCACTGTACTTGCGGGGCGCCAGGCTCAGACTGAATGACGAGCTGGATGAGCGTCAATGGGAAACCCCGGCCTTTCCGCCGGCACCGCCAAAAGCTCAGTCGGCGTCACGTTTCATACCACACGGTCCTGCCGCAGGCAGGCTAAAGACTGAATAGAAAGGAATCCGGACGAGGTCCGTCGAGCGAGGCGTGGCACCTGCCCGGGCGAGTAGATTTCTCAGTAGGCGCCACAGGTTCCTGCACCGGCAGCGATCACGCGGCGCCTCCTTCGAAATGACAGCGCGACTTTCATCCCACAGGGTGCGCGCAGCGCCGAATGACTCAAGATGACTGGTAGCGGCGACGTGGCGCGCCACCGTCCGGGGCCTCCCCTTGTCCCCTTGTCCCCTTGTCCCCTTGTCCCCTTGTCCCCCGTAACCTGTCCGCTCTGCCCTATCCCCTCACGCGCCGCCGCTCCCTCGCCGCCTCGCGCGCATCCCGCAGCGCGGTGTTGAACGCGGCCACCGCCGTGGAGAACGCGCCCGACTTGCGTAGCGTGGTGCTGTCCACGCCCAGGAACACGGTGATGGCGCGGCGCAGCGAACGCTCCGTCTGGTAGCCGCTGGCGTACGCCGCGCCGTAGACGGTGCGGCCGGGGTCGTCCAGCAGCACGCACGCCAGCAGCACCCGCAGCCACGCCTGCACCTGCCGCGGCGCCGGCAGGTCCGCCCGCGCACACCGCACCGTCAGCGTGCGCGGCGTCATCCGCAGCCGCGCGGCCAGCTCCGGCGCCAGCCCGCCCTCCGCCGCCACTTCCGCCGCCGCCAGCACGATCTGCCGTGCCTCGATGCTCACGTAGGGCGAGAGCGCTGCCTCCAGCGCGCGCTTGAGCGGACGCACGTGCGCCAGGCTCAGCCGGCCGGCCAGCCCCCGCGGCGTGCACTCCGTCTCCAGGTTCACGATCTCCGACACGCCCCAGTCCAGCAGCATTCCCACGTCGGCCCCCGTTTCCGTGCGGATCTCCATCGCCGCCACCACGGGAACGGACGGAAAGCGCCGCAGCAGGTCGCGCACGCGGGGAAAGCCGTCACCGCGGCGCGTGCCGGCGTACGGGTCCACCACCACGACGGTCGTCGCCGGCGCGCGGCGCAGAATGGCGTCCAGTTCCGTCCAAGTCACGTCACCGATGACACTGAATGGCGAGCCCATCCGCTCCAGCACCGGCACCAGCGCGGGTTCCATCACCAGCACCGGACGCAGGTTGGCCGAGAGGGCAAGCAGCGGTGGCGCGATCGGGGCGGTCATCTGCGACACCCAATATGTTGACCTGTAGACAAAGTAGACGAAATTCGAGGCACGGCCACACCCCTGCCGCGCATCCCATTCACAGCCTCAGGAGATGATGTCATGAAGCCGCTGCGCCTTTCCGCCTTCGCCGCCGCCCTGGTCCTCACGGCCTGCGCCGCCCCCACCCCCACCGATCCCACCGCCGCCACTTCCACCGCGCGCTTTGATGACGGTCCGGGGATGGTCGGTTCCGGCAATGGCGGCGTCGGCACGATCGACTCGGGCGGCGGGATGCTGGGCTCGGGAAACGGCGGCACGGAATCCGGCGA
>DATABT010000165.1:0-1997 GCA_036259455.1 Longimicrobium sp.
GGTGGCCGCGCCGGTGTTGCCGTAGCGGTGGATGTTGACGAAGACGCGCTCGCGGGGCAGCTCCATCTCCTTCGCCAGCCCCTCGATGATGCGCAGGTTGGCCTGGTGGGGAACGATCAGCCCCACGTCGTCCAGCGTCAGCCCCACGGCGTCCAGCGCGGCGGCGGCCTGCTGCGCCATCGTCCGCACGGCCGCCTTGAAGAGACGCGTCCCCTCCATCCGCAGAAGGTGCGAGCGCTCCTCCAGCACCCGCGCATCGAACGGACGCAGGGCGCCGCCGGCCGGACGCTTGAGTGCGTCCGCCAGCCGCCCGTCCGCCCACCACGACGTCGCCCGCACCGCCCGCGGCCCGTCTCCCCGCGCCAGCACCGCCGCCCCGGCGCCGTCCCCGAAGAGCGGGCCGGTAGCCGGGTCCGCGCGGTCCGTGACCGTCGACAGCTTCTCCACCCCCACCACCAGCGCCGCGCGGCCGCGCCCCGCGCGCAGGAGCGACTCCGCCAGCACCAGCGCGTAGATCCACCCCGCGAAGCCGGCCTCCACGTCGAAGCAGGCGGCGTCCCACGCGCCCAGCGCCGCCTGCAGCTCGCACGCGGTGGGCGGCGTAAGGTGGTCCGGCGTGGTGGTGGCGACGATGATGACGGAGAGCGCCGCGGGCTCGGTCCCCGCGTCGGCCAGCGCGGCGCGGGCGGCGTGCGCGGACATCGTCGCCGCGCCCTCGTCGTCCCCGGCGACGCGGCGCTCCACGATGCCGGTGCGGCGGACGATCCACTCCTCCGTGACCCCGGCCAGCGCGGCGACCTCCGCGTTCGACAGGATGCGCGAAGGGAGGTACGCCCCCGTGCCGGCCAGGCGGACGGGGGCGCGTGAATCCGCCGTCACCCGCTCAGCCGGCGGCGCGGTCGATCAGCGCGTCCAGCCGCTGCCGGGGCAGGGCGCCCAGCTCGCGCGCCACCTCCGTCCCGCCCCTGAACGCGATCAGGGTCGGAATCGAGGCAATGTGGAACCGGCGCGCCAGCATGGGATTGGCGTCGGTGTCCACCTTTGCCAGCAGCGCGCGGCCGGCTCGGTCGCGCGCCACCTGGTCAAAGGTGGGTGCCATCATCTTGCAGGGCCCGCACCAGTCGGCGTAGAAGTCCACCAGCACGGGCACGGGCGAATCGGCGAGCACCCGGTCGAACTCCGCGTCCGTAAGCCGCATGGGTCGGTCCAGCGCGATGGCGGTTCCGCACGCGCCGCACAGGGGCCTGTCCCCCGCGCGGGCCAGGTCCACGCGGTTCAGGCGCCCGCAGTGGGCGCACGCCACCGTCGCCTTGCTCTGCGCAGCCGTCTGCATCAGTTCCCTCCCTGCTCCCCTGTTCCGCGCTCCACGGGATACTCCTCGCCGCGGCGGCTCCAGTCGATGAACGAACCGTCGTACATGACCACGGGACGCTTCAGGTACCGCGCCACGTAGTAGGCGTGGCTGGCCTGCACGCCGGTGCGGCAGTAGGCCACGATGGTGTCGCCGAAGGCCGCGTCGGCCAGCGTGTACGACGCGTGCAGCACCTCCGGCGAGCGCAGGCGCGTGTCCTGCTCGCTCACCAGCGCCGTGCGCCAGAAGATGTTGTGCGCGCCGGGGATGTGGCCCGGCCGCGTGACGCCGTCGCCCGGCGTCTCGCCGGTGTACTCCGCGGGCGGGCGGGCATCCACCATCACGATGGTGCTGTCGTTCCCCAGCCGCTCACGCACCCAGTCGGCGTCCACCACGATGTCGCGGCGCACGCGCGGGGTCAGCGAACCGGTGCGCGCGGGCGGCGCCTCGGTGGTCACCGGCCGCTCCTCCTTGCGCCACTGCTCCAGCCCGCCGTCCAGCAGCGCCGCGTCCGTCTTGCCCAGGTAGTCCAGCGTAAAGAAGGCGCGCGCCGCCAGCAGCCCCGCCCCGTCGCCGTAGAGGACCACGCGCGAGTTGTCGGAGACGCCCAGCTCTTCGAAGACGCGCTCCAGTTCCTCGGGGGCGG
>DATABT010000166.1:0-6321 GCA_036259455.1 Longimicrobium sp.
ATGCTCAACATCCTGCTGGTGGAGGACGACGAGGTCGACGTGATGAACGTCCGCCGCGCCTTTCAGAAGAACAACATCGCCAATCCCCTCTTCGTGGCCGGCGACGGAGAGGAGGGGCTGGCGAAGCTTCGCAGCGGCGAAGTGCCCAGGGAACGGCGCATCGTTCTGCTGGACCTGAACATGCCGCGCATGAACGGGATCGAGTTCCTGCGCGAGCTGCGCGCCGACCCCGCGCTCTCCTCCACCACCGTGGTGGTGCTCAGCACCTCCAACGACGAGCGGGACAAGGTGGACGCCTACAACCTGAACGTGGCGGGCTACCTGCTCAAGCCGGTGACGTTCAGCAACTTCTGCGAGGTGATGGCCACGCTGAACAAGTACTGGACGCTCGTGGAAATGCCGTGATGTCCGGTCCCCTGGAGGCGAAGACCCCCCGGGGGGTGCTCGCCGGCGCCCTCGAAGCGCCGGCCGCCGCCCTGCGCGTGCTGGTGATCGACGACGACCAGGTCGATCGCCAGATCGTGCGCCGTGGGCTCTCGGGTGCCGGCGTGAACGCGGTCGTCGACGAGGCGGAGGGTGCGCTCGACGCCCTGTCGATGCTCGCCACCAACCCGTACGACTGCGTTTTCCTGGATTACAACATCCCCGGCGGCGACGGGCTCACCCTGCTGAAGGGCATTCGCGACGCGGGGCTGGAGGTACCGGTGGTCATGCTGACAGGCCACGGCGACGAGCAGGTGGCGGTGGAGCTGATGAAAGCGGGTGCCGTGGACTACGTTCCCAAGTCCACCGTGACCCCCGAACGGCTGGCGACCTCGCTGCGGTACGCGGTAGAGCTCTCCCGCGCCGCGTCGGCGGCGCGTGCGGCGCAGGAGGAGCTGCGGGCCAGCGCGGCGCGCGCGCGCTTTCTGGCGGAGGCAAGCGAAGTGCTGGCGGGCTCGCTCGACGTGCGCGCGACGCTGGTACAGGTGGCGCGCCTGTCCGTGCCGGTCCTTGCCGACTACTGCCTCCTCTACCTGGCCGAAGACGGCGGCTCCGCGGCGGCGGTGGCGTCGGCGCACCACGACCCGGCCCTGGCGCCGCTGGCGGCGGTCGTGGAACGCCAGTTCCGGCCGCCGCTGGACCACCCCACCAGCGCGGTGGCCCAGGTGATCCGGTCCGGGCAGACGCGGCTGATGGACCCCATCCCGGCGGAGCACCTGTCGTCGCTGGCAAAAACCGACGAGGAGCGCGAGGCGTACGCGGCGCTGGCGCCCTCGTCCGCCCTGTTCGTTCCGCTGGCGGCGCACCGGGTGAAGGGCGCGGTGGTCTTCTGCCGCGGGGCCGGCCGTGCCGGGTTCGCCCCCGGCGAGCTGGCGCTGGCCGAGGACCTGGCGCGCCGCGCGGGGGCGGCGCTCGACAACGCGCGGCTGTACGAAGAGGCCGAGCGCGCCCGCGACCGCACGCAGCGGCTGCAGGAGGTCACCGCCCGGCTGGCCGCCGTGCTCCCGCGCGAGGAGGTGGCCCGCCTTTTCGTGACGCAGGTGCGCGCCGCGCTGGGCGCCCGCACCGCCTGGCTCTCACTGCTGAGCGACGACGGCCACGAACTGGTGGCCGCCGCCGACGAGGGGTTCGAGCCGGGCGTCATCGGCCGCTTCGCCCGCGTGCGCGTGGATGCGCCCATGCCCGCGGCGGACGTGCTTCGCACCTCCGCCGCCCTCTGGTATCCGTCCCGGGCCGCGCTCTGGGAGGCGTACCCCGCGCTGCGCGAGCCCATGCGCGGCATGGAGCAGGAGGCGGTCGCGCTGCTCCCCGTAACCGCGGGGTCCACCATGCTGGGCGTGATGACCATCGGTTTCGCGGAGCCGCGCGACATTCCCGCCGACGAGCTCGCGTTCGCCACGGCGCTGGCGCAGCAGTGCGGACAGGCGCTGGAGCGCGCCCGGCTGTACGATGCGGAGCGCGCGGCCCGCGCCGAGGCCGAGGCGGCGCGCAGCGAGGCCGAGGAGGCCAACCTGGCAAAGAGCGAGTTCCTGGCGCGCATGAGCCACGACCTGCGCACCCCGCTGAACGCCATCGGCGGCTACACCGAGCTGGTGGAGATGGAGATCCACGGGCCGGTGACGGCCGAGCAGGCGCAGGTGATGCAGCGCATCCGGCGCGCCCAGCAGCACCTGCTCACGCTCATCAACGACATCCTGAGCTACGCACGGCTCGAGGCCGGCCAGGTGCGGCTGGAACTGGAGGACGTGCAGGTGTCGCACGCGCTGATGGAACTGCGCCCGCTGGTGGAGCCGCAGGCCGAAGCCAAGGGGCTGCGGCTGGAGGTACGCGGCGGTGAGGGCGTTTTCGTCCGCGCCGACCGCGAGCGCCTGATCCAGATCCTGCTCAACCTGGTGAGCAACGCCGTGAAGTTCACCGAGCCCGGCGGCGAGGTGGCCGTCACCTGCGCGGCCACGGGCCCGGCCGTCGCCGTCCGGGTGCGCGACACGGGTCCGGGGATTCCGGACGACCGCCTGCAGGAGATCTTCGACCCGTTCGTGCAGGTGGGGCGGAGCTCGGCGGAGCGCCGCCAGGGCGTGGGGCTGGGGCTGGCCATCAGCCGCGAGCTGGCCCGGATGATGGAGGGCGAGCTGGTGGTGGAGAGCGTGGTGGGCGAAGGGTCTACGTTCGTGCTTACGCTGCCGCGGGCCGATGCGTCCTCCTCGGCACGGAACGCGAACGCTCCCTCCGCCGGATGAAAACACCGGTGCGCGGCTCCACCACCGCCCCACCGGCGCGGCTCATCTTTCCCGGCGAAAGCGAGATGGCGCGGCTCTGTCGCGGGATGGACTGGGCGGCGACCTCGCTGGGAGCCATCGAGGCCTGGCCGCAGAGCCTGAAGACGGCCGCGGGAATGGTCATCGCGCAGGGGATCGCGCAGAGCCTGTGCTGGGGGCCGCGGCTCGTCCAGGTGTACAACGACGAGTACCGCGTCATCATGGGCGACAAGCACCCGGACGGCCTGGGGCGCCCCCTGTTCGACAACTGGCCGGAGATCCGGGAGGACATCGGCCCCCTGGTGCAGCGGGTGCTGGGCGGCGAGACGGTGTTCTTCGAGGACCTGCTGCTGCGGGTGGAGCGCCACGGAGCCGCCGAGGACGCCTGGTTCACCTTTTCCTACAGCCCCGTGCGCGTGGAGTCGGGCGAGGTAGGCGGCCTGCTGATCAACTGCTTCGAGACCACCCGGCAGGTGCAGGCCCGCGCCGTACAGGCGGAGCGGGACCGGCTGTTCGAATCGCTCGCGTTCGAGCGGTCGCGCCTGGAGTACGTGTTTCAGCACGCCCCTGCCTTTCTTGCGGTGCTGCGCGGGCCCACGCACGTCTTCGAGATCGCCAACGAGGCGTACTACCGGCTGGTGGGGCGCCGCGACATCCTGGGAAAGCCGGCGCTCGACGCCCTTCCCGAGGTGCGGAATCAGGGGTTCGATGCCCTGCTGGACAACGTCCTGCGCACCGGTGAACCCTTCATCGGCCGCGAGCTTCCCCTGCGGATCGCCCGTACCCCCGGCGCGGACCCCGAAGAGGTGTACGTGGACTTTGCCTACCTTCCCCTGGTCGAGGCGGACGGGACCCGCAGCGGGGTGATCGCGCACGGGCACGACGTCACGGGGCAGGTGCTGGCGCGGCGGCAGGTGGAGCTCCTGCTGCGGGAGAGCGAGGAGGCGCGGCAGCGGCTGCGGCAGGCGAACGCCGCGCTGGAAGCGCAGCAGGCGGAAATGGAGGCCGTGAACCAGCAGCTCCAGGAGAACGCGCTGGAGCTGGAGATGCAGACCGAAGAGCTGCAGCGCACGGCCGCCGCCCTCGAAGAGCGAACCCAGGACGCCGAAGCGGCGCGCGCCCAGGCGGAGCGGGCACGTGAGCACCTGGAGCGGCTGGTCCACCAGGCGCCGGTGGCGATGTACATCGCGCTGGGCCGGGAGCACGTTTTCGACATCGTCAACGCGCCGTACTACGCCATGGTGGGAAAGCGCCCGGACGAGATGCTGGGCCGGCCGGGGCGCGAGGTGTTTCCCGAGCTGGTGCCGCAGGGTGTCTTCGACATCATCGAGCAGGTCTACGACACGGGCGTTGCGTACCGTGCACCCGCGATCCCGGCGGTGTTCGACACCGACGGTGACGGCTCGCCGCGGACCCACCATTTCAACCTGGTCTATCAGCCGCTGCTGGACGCGCGGGGTGCCGTCTATGCGATCGCGCTCGTCGCCACGGAAGTCACGGAGCTGGTGGCGGCGCGCGAGGCCGCCGACGCCGCGCGGCAGGAGGCCGAGCTCGCGAACCGGGCCAAGGCCGACTTCCTGGCCTCCATGAGCCACGAGCTGCGCACGCCGCTCAACGCCATCGGCGGCTACGTGGACCTGGTGGAGATGGGCATTCACGGACCCGTCACGCCGGCGCAGCGAGAAGCGCTCGGGCGCGTGAAGGTGAGCCAGCAGCACCTGCTCACCCTCATCAACGACGTGCTGACGTTCGCCAGGGTCGAAGCGGGGCGCATCGACCTTGACCTGCAGGAGCATTCCGCGTCCGGGCTGCTGGCCACCATCGAGCCCCTGGTGGCGCCGCTGGCCGAGGCGAGGCAGATCGTGCTTTCCGTGGGTGACTGCGATCCGTCGCTGCGGCTGGTGGCCGATGCCGAGCGCACGCGGCAGATCCTGCTGAACCTGGTGGGGAACGCCATCAAGTTCACGCAGCCGCTGGGCCGGGTGCGGCTCACGTGCCAGGAGCGGGACGGCTGGGCGGACATTCGCGTGTCCGACAACGGCCCCGGCATCGCGCCCGAGAAGCAGCAGTCGATCTTCGATCCGTTCGTGCAGGTGGAGCGGCGCTTCAGCAACCCGCGCGAGGGGGTGGGGCTGGGCCTCTCCATCAGCCGCGACCTCGCGCGGGCCATGGGTGGTGAGCTCAGCGTGGCCAGCGTACCCGGCGAGGGAAGCACCTTCACGCTACTTCTGCCCCGCGCGCACCCGGGGTAGCCGGGGCCGTCTCGAGAAGAAGCACGGAGGCATCGGCCTGGGCCTGGCGATCAGTCGGGAAGCGGCCGTTGGAATGGGCGGCGGGCTGTCCGTGGAGAGTGCGCGTGGCGTTGTTCAGTTCAGGTGAGGCGAATCACCGGCTCGTTGAGTTCGCCGACTGAAGCGTGCACGAACTGGCAAAGGCCCGCGGCAGTTGCGGCCTGACAATCGGCTGCAGGGGATGTGGGGCCGTGCATGGTTTCGGGCCTGCGACAGTCTTGCGCGCCGGCCCCGCACCCCTGACCCTGGACCTATGATCTCCTGGGCTGCTCCTGGTCTTACGCTCTCGCACGACCACGCATGCTTTCAACTGACGACGCCGCCGAGATCCGCTCCCTGTGGGAGCGCGGTACGGCAGCCCTCTGCTCAGGTGACTGGGAAGGCTACCAGGAACTCTGGGCTCACACACCGAACGTGGAGGTTATCCACCCGGACCAGCGCGACTGGGGTGTCGGCTGGGAGGTGATTGGTCCTGCCTACCGCGAGTTGCTCGCCTCCGGCTTGCGTTGCGAGGCCCAGACGCGCCGCATGCGCATCCATGTATCTGCGAGGCGGGAGATGGCTTGGGCCACTGCCGAGGTGGTCCTGCGGGTGCCCGGGGCGGAGCCGGTAGAGCGTATTCTGTGGCAAACGCTCGTCTTCGAGAAGCTGAAGGGGCGCTGGCGCCTGGTCCATGGCCATGCCTCGGTTCCCGCACCACTATAGTCCCGGGACCCCCGCAGCCTGACGAGAGCGCTGCAGGCGACAGTTGGCCGGGCATCCTTTTATCGCGGGGCTGAGGAGTGAGGGCGAGTTCGTCGGGCGCTGCGACCCTTGCGCTCATTGCCAACCGCGCCTGAGCTTGAGGGCGTCAGGCTGCTGCCCATCTTCTGTGCGAGGCGGAGTCTCTGGTTGCACGTGGTCTTCCGAAGTCAGTCCGTCCTGCCCGGGTTCGTTCCTTCGGGTCCTGCCCAGCGACAGGAGGATCGCTCCTCCACACCTGCCCTCTTCATGATCATCGAAGAGCCATATCTGCAACTCCAGGGCACGACCTTCTCGCCCGCTTCCGCTGAGCGCGAGACCGGGCTCTCCCTGGCAGAGAAGAACGAGGTGGGTGAACTCGGCAGGTGGGGCAGGTACGACGGGCTGCCGCTACCGTACGGCTCCGCCACGTTACGAGCTCCCCCGGAGGTGGAGCCGTCGCAGCGGCTGGACTGGATCCTTGATGTGGTACTTCCACACGTGGAGGTGCTGCGGAGCCTGGGTGGTATGGCGGGGTGGCTGCACTCGACCATCTACTTCGATACTCAGTG
>DATABT010000167.1:0-7032 GCA_036259455.1 Longimicrobium sp.
GGAACTGGTGCCGCTGCTGCGGGAGCGCACGGCACGCGGCGGGCGGGCCACGGCGTACGTCTGCGAGCGGCTGGCGTGCCGGCAGCCGGAGAACGAGCCGGCCGGGCTCGCGGCGCAACTGGGGACTGCAGATGCCGCGCGGTGACGTAAAACGGCGCCACTTGCGCCCCGCCGCGCGCCCACGGCAATATGCGCCGTCAGATGGCGGCGCTCCTCGAACGCAGGAGGTGGTGCGATGCGAATGCTTTCCGCGGCCCTGGCGCTGCTCGCGGCGTGCGCCGGCCCGTCCCAGTCCGCCGGCGGCGACCCGCCGGCCAGCTCGGAGCAGCCGCCCGTGACGGCCCCCGTGCCTCCCGCGGACGGCGCGCAGCAGGTGCGCGTGGAGATCGTGCAGGGCGAGGGCTCCTCCAGCGCCGGCGAGCAGGAGGCGCGCGCCGAGGGCGGCAGCGGCACCGTCGTCATCCGGGGCGTGGCCACCACGCCAAACCCCTGCCATCAGCTGGCGGGGGTCGTGGAGCAGAGCGGCGGCCGCGTGACCGTGCGCATCAGCGCCACCGTGGACCCGGAGGTGATGTGCATCGCCTCCATCGGCGCCATCCCCTACACGGCGACCGTCCGGGGCCTCGCCGCGGGAACGTACGACCTGCGCGTGGAGCACAGCTATCCCAACACCGGGTGGGACACGGCGGCCGTCCTGGAGACCCGCGTCACCGTGCGCTGACCCCCATCCCCCCGAATCCCGCACCGGCAGACCCATGCTCGCACCGCGCCACGCCCCGCTGCTGCTGATCGCCCTCCTGGCCGCGCCCGCCGCCGCGCAGGGGCCCGTGCCCCCGCCGGAGGGGAGCCCGGACGCCTTCACCGTTCCCGCCACGCCCGCGCCCGCCCCCATCTCGCGCGAGGAGTTCGCCCGGCGGCGGCAGGCGCTGGCGGCGCGGATGGGCGACGGCGTGCTGGTGCTGATGGGGTCGATGGAGCCGGACGCGGACTACATGCCCTTCGCGCAGAACTCGCCGTTCCGCTACCTGACGGGCATCAGCGAGCCCAACGCGATGCTGGTGATCGCCAAACGGGGCCCGCGCGTGGACGAGCACCTGTTCGTGATGGCGCGGGAACCGGCGGAGGAGGTGTGGCAGGGCGCGCGGCTGGGCGCGGAGGGCGCCATGCGGCTGACGGGGATGCAGTCGCACACCACGCAAGAGCTGGACGAGATCCTTCCCGGGATCCTGGCCGGGGTGCGCACGCTGTACACCGTTGCGCCGCTGAGCCAGGACGGGAGCAACAACCCGTTCCTGCGCGCCGACCAGCAGTTCATCCAGGGGCTGCAGCGCGAGCACGGCATTCAGCGGGTCACGGACCTGAGCGACGAGCTCTTCACCATCCGCGAGGTCAAGTCGCCCGCGGAGCTGGACATGCTGCGCCGCTCCATCCTCATCACCACCCTGGCGCACCGCGAGGCCATGCGCGCCGTGGAGCCGGGGATGAACGAGTTCGAGATCCACGCGCTCATCGAGGGCACCTTTCGCCGCTACGGGGCCGAGCGCCCCGGCTTCGGCTCCATCGTGGGCTCGGGTCCCAACTCCACCACGCTGCACTACCGCCAGGCCGACCGCTTCATGCGGGACGGCGAGGTGCTGGTGATGGACATCGGCTCGTCGTACAACGGCTACGCGGCGGACGTCACGCGCACGGTGCCGGTGAACGGGCGCTTCAGCCCGGAGCAGCGCGCCGTCTACGAGATCGTGCTGGCGGCGCAGAAGGCGGCGGAGCAGCAGGCGCGCGCGGGGGTGACCATGGCGCGGCTGAACCAGACGGCCACGCGGGTGATCGCGGACGGCCTCACGCGGCTGGGCCTCATCGAGTCGCCGCAGGCCACCTACGACTGCCGGCGCGGGGGCGCCACGAGCCAGTGCTCGCAGGTGAGCATGTTCTACATGCACGGGCTGGGGCACGGCATCGGGCTGGACGTGCACGACCCCGACGCCGGGTACGGCCGCGGCTTCGTGAACGGCAGCGCGTTCACCATCGAGCCCGGCATCTACGTGCGCGCGGACGTGCTGGACTACCTGCCCGACACGCCGCGCAACCGCCAGCTCATCAACCGCCTGCGGCCGGTGGTGCAGCGGTACGCCAACATCGGCGTGCGCATCGAGGACGACTACTTCATCACGGAGCGCGGCCTGGAACGGGTGTCGGCCGGCGCCCCGCGCGAGATGGACGAGATCGAGGCGCTGATGGCCCGGGAGAGCCTCTGGAACCGCGAGCGCCGGCCGGAGATGGTGGAGTGGTACCGCGCCGTCACCCCGCGCTAGGCGCGCCCGCGGCATGACGGAGCAGCCGCCCGCCCCGATGGACGATCGCCCCGCGCAGGCGCGGCACGCGGCGGCGGGGTGGGTCGTGCTCGCCTGGCTGGTGGCCACTGCGGGGCGCTTCGTCTGGGCGGCGGTCACGGGCTTTGGCGACGCCGGGGTGCCGTGGTGGAGCAAGATCGCGACGGCCGCCGTGGGGCTGCTTGCCCTGGCGGCCGCCGTGCCGTTCCTGCGCTTTCGCCGCTCCGGGTGGGAGATGGCGATGTGGGTGCTGGTCACCGCGCTGGTGATGGACGTGGCCCGCATCGTCCTGGGCACGCCGCGGTGGATTCCGGCCGCGCTGGCGGCGGGCGCCTCCGCCTTCTGCCTGGGGTGGCTCTGGCGCGCCCGCGGCGCCTTTGCCGTGCACGACGACTTCGCGGACGCGCTGGATGCCGGTCATCCCTCCACCGCCGGCGTCCCCTCCGACGTGGAGGCGAGCGCGCCGGCCGCGGTGCAGGCGGACCCGGTGGCGGATGCGCTGGGGGCCATCCACCGGCGGATCGTGGAGGCGGGGAGCGCGTGCGCCGTCTCGCGCGAGGCGCTGCTGGCGGAGGCGGCGCGCTTCCGCGTCTCGGCGGATGCGCTGCGGCGCGAGGGCATTCCCCTCTACCGCACCTTCCTGGACCACTTCCGCGCCAACGGCCCGCTGACGGCGGAGGAAGACCGCGAGCTCTTCTGCCTGGAAAGCAAGCTGGAGCTGGACGCCATCGCCGTCGCGCGGCTGCGTTCGGAGCGCTCGGCGGACCGCCTGACCGCGCCCGAGCTCGTCATGCTGGATGATCGTCCGCCTGGCGAGCCGGTTCACCCCGCGGCCGAACCAGGTCCGGTGGAGGATGACACTCGTCCCATGACTCCCGCCGCGGAGCCGGTCCACGGCGCGCCCGCGGACGACGGCGCGGACCGGACGCTGGACGCGACGTACGCGCCGGAACCCGGTGCCGCGGCCGCGCTGGCGGACTACGAGCAGCACGAGCTGAGCGCGCTCCTGCGCTGGGCCGGCGTCGCGCTGCCGCCGGACGCAGACGCGCGCGCGGCGCTGGAAACGCTGCGGGCCTGGCACCGCGTGAGCACGGAGCCGCTGGAGGAGGTCGATCCCGCATATCCGCTGAACGAGGGCGAGCGCTGCTACGCGGTGCGGATGATCGACCTCTTCCGGATGACGCCGGGCGCGCAGCCGGACGCGTCCGCCGCCGCGCGGGGCCCGCTGGACGCCGCGGCGTTCGTGGACGGCACCCTGGAGCGCGACTGCGACCTCTCGCGCTACCAGCGCGCCGGGGCCTGCCGCTTTCTGGTGACGGACCGGCGGCTGCTGCTGGTGGCGCCGTCGGGGCAGCAGAGCCCGCTGCCGCTGGACCGCATCCGCGCCGTGCAGCCGCACCGCAACGGGGTGAAGGTGCATCCGCTGCGCGGCAGCCCCGTCTTCCTGGCCTTCGGCGACGGCGTGGCGGACGTGGCCATGCGCATCGGGCGCGCGCTGAGCGACGTTCGCGGCGCACGGCCGGCCTGACCCATCCATCCTCATCCACCGACCCACCGATCCCGTGACCCCGTTCCGCTACTTCGGCGGCATCGACTTTTCCGGAGCCAGGGAGCCCCTGTCCAACCTGTGGAGCGCCGTCGGCGAGGAGCGCGACGGGCGGCTGTGCATCGTCTCGCTCTGCCCGCACCCCTACCGCGAGGACCTGGCGGCGTTCGTGGCCGAGGGGTGGCGCAGGCACGCCGATCCCCCCGCCGGCGCCCGCATCCTCTGGGGCGCGGACTTTCCGTTCGGTCTTCCCGCGGACGCGGTGAGCGCGCTGGAGGGGCTGCGCGAGCGGTCGTGGCGCGGGCTGGCGTCGTGGGTGGCGGACCGCCCGCCGGACGAGATCAAGGAGGCGCTTCCGGGCTACCTGAAGGCGCCGCGGCGCACGGACACCGGCGGGGCCCTGGCGCCGCTGGACCTGCGCCTGTACCGGCAGACGGCGGAAGGCATCCGCTTTCTGTGGGAGCTGCGCGACAGGGCGGAGGTTTCCATCGTCCCCGCCATGCCGCGGGAGGACGCGGACACGGTGCTGATCGAGGTGTATCCCCAGGGCGCCGTGAAGGACCTGGGAATGAAGGGCTCGCGCGTCCCCTCGCGCCCGGGCGAGGTGCGGGCGCGCCCCGCGGCGTTCCGCCCGTTCCTTTCCTTCGATCATCCGTGCATGGAAGCGACGGCCGTCACGCTGGAAGACGCGCGCGACGCCTGCATCGCCTGCCTGGTCGCCTTCCTCTGCCGCGACGACCTGGACCAGCCGTACCGCCTGAACCGCGTGCCCCGCGAGCTGGTGGAGCTGGAGGGCTGGATCTACCGCCCCCCCGCCGCGCTGCAGGGATAGCCGCGGGCACACGGAGGAAGGACGGCGCTCCCGGAGCTTGCACGATCGGCGGCGGAACCACATCTTTTCCGCCGCCATACACATGTTCCCCGCCGTTCCCGCGCCGCGGCCGCCTTCCGGTCGTCCCGGCACACCCGTACCGCGTACTCTCCCGTGCAATCCGTATCCATCGTCACCCGCGCAGCGACCGTGCTCGCACTGGCGGTCCTGCTCGCGTCCTGCGGCAAGGACGGCACCGGCACGGTGAATCCCACGCCGGGAATCGCCTCGCTGGAGCCCAACCAGCTGACCCAGGGCTCGGGTGAGACGATCATACAGATCCTGGGCTCCGACTTCGTCCGCGCTTCGCAGGTCCGCTTCAACGGGGCGGCCCGGCCCACGGAGTACGTGGCAAGGAGCGAGCTGCGCGCCACCCTGAGCGCCGCCGACCTGGCGACGGCGCGGACGGCCACCATCGTGGTGGTGAACCCGGAACCGGGGGGCGGCACCTCCAACCCCGTGCAGCTCGTCATCGACGTGGCGCAGAACCCGGTGCCCACGGTCGTATCGCTGTCGCCCGCCTCGGCCGCGGTGGGGAGCCCGGCCACGACGGTGACCCTGAACGGGACCGGCTTCGTCCCGCAGTCGCGGGTGTTCGTGGACAACTTTCAGGAGCGGCCGGCCACCTACGTGTCCGCGACGCAGCTGCGCGTTCAGCTCAGCGATTCGCTGCTGGCGACGGGCCGCACGCTGGCGCTGCGGGTGGTGAACTCCGAGCCCGGCGGCGGAGTGTCCACGCCCGTGGCCTTCGAGGTGCGCATGCCGCAGCCCGCCGTCACCTCGCTGGGGGCCACGCAGACGGCCGCCGGGCAGCCGGGGTACGTGCTGCGGGTGAACGGGACCGGATTCGTGTCCGGGTCCGTCGTGCACGTGAACGGCGCGCCCGTGAGCACGGCCTTCGTCAACGCCGGGGCGCTGGACGCCATGCTGGACGAGGGCCTGCTGCGCGCGCCGGGCACGCTCTCCGTGACCGTCGTCAACGCGGGGCCCGGCGGCGGTACCTCCGCGCCGATGCAGCTGCAGGTGGTCGCCGCCGCGCCGGAGATCACGCTGCTCCCCTCGGCGGGTGCGAGCGCGGGACGGCCGGGGTTCACCCTCTACCTTCACGGGCGCGGCTTCATCGAGGGCGCCGTGGTGCGCTGGAACGGCAACGACCGGCCCACGCAGTACCTGAGCGGAACCCGGCTGGCCGCCACCATTTCGGCGGCCGACGTGGCGGCACCCGGCGTGGCGCAGATCACGGTGCAAAGCCCGGGCGGCACCTCCGCCGCGGCCAGCTTCACGGTGCGCACCGTAGGCGCGGGCACCGTCACCAGCCAGAACGCGCTTCCCATCCCCGGGCGGGACGTGGTCTACGGCCCCGGAACGGGCCGGCTGTACGTGACGGTGCAGGGAAGCGCGGGCACCAACCCCAACAGCGTGGTGGAGATCAACCCGGCCACGGGCGCCGTGGTGCGCTCCGTGTTCGTGGGAAGCGAGCCCGGCCGCATTGCCCGGTCGCGCGACGGGCAGTTCCTGTACGTGGGGCTGAACGGGGCCAGCGCGGTGCGTCGCGTGGAGGTGGCGTCGCTCGCCGCCGGGCTGCAGTGGTCGCTGGGCGCCGGCGAGGTGGCGGGCGACATCGAGGTGCTTCCCGGACACCCCCGCTCGGTGGCGGTGTCGCGCCAGCGGCCGGGCTACAGCCCTCCGCTGGAAGGGGTGACCATCTACGACGACGGCGTGGCGCGCCCGCAGTCGTCGCCCGGACACACCGGCGGCAACCGCATCGAGGTCCTGGAGTCGGGATCGGTGCTGTACGGCTACAACAACGCCCACACGGGCTTCGAGTTCTTCACCATGGGGGTGGACGCCGCCGGCGTGCGGCACTCCGTCACCAGCGGCGGGCTCGTCAGCGGGTTCTACACCGACATCGTGGGCCAGGCGGGCCGCATCTACGGCACCGACGGCTCCATCGTGGACGCTGAGCGCCGCGTGCGCCTGGGCAGCATCGGCGGCGGCGTGGCGGTGGCGGTGGACTCCGGGCTGGGCAGGGCGTTCGTGCTCACGGAGAGCGGGATCCGCGTGTACGACCTGAACACGTTCCAGTTGCTCGGTACCGTGTCGGTCAGCGGCGGGTTCGCGCACCCGGCGCTGGTGGTGAGCCGCCTGGTCCGCTGGGGCAACGACGGCCTGGCGTTCCTGGACGAGGACCAGCTGTTCATCGTCCGCAGCCCCCTCTTCGGGCCCTGAAGACCCGGACGGCGGCGTAGACGGCGACGCCGAAGCGGCGCGGCAGTGCGATGAGC
>DATABT010000168.1:0-3740 GCA_036259455.1 Longimicrobium sp.
GCGCCTCCCGCGCCAGCCACACCGCCAGGGCGCGCCCGATGCGGCCGAGGCCGCCGGTGATCATCCACACGCCGCCTTCGCGCAGGGCGGCGGGCGCGGCGGCGGGGGCATCCACCCGCACCGGCTCCCACGCCTGCGCCCAGCGCCGCCCGCCGCGGATCGCGACGGCCGGCGCGGCATCGTGCGCATTCAGCTCCGCCAGCACCGCATCCGCCGAATGCGCCGGATCGGCCGCGGGATCCAGATCGACCGCGCGGACGGAGACGTTCGGGTACTCCTGCGGGATGACCTTCAGCGGGCCCAGCACGGCGGCGCTGGATGGATCGACCGAATCGCGCCCATCCACTTCCTGCGCGCCTCCCGTCACCGCGAGCAGCCGGATGGCGTCGTTGATCCCGTGCCGCGCGAGGGCCCGCGCCAGCGCGACCAGGCTCTCCGCGCCGCGCGCGACCGCGTCCTCCCCCGCCCCGACGCTCCACGCGTGGACAATCCCCGCCGGCGCCTCGCCGCGGCGGACGAGGGCCGAAACCAGCGCGTCGTACGCCGCGTCGCCGGACCGCGGGTCGAGAGTCCAATGGCCGGGCGCGCGCTCCGCCGTCGCCGCACGCGCATCCACCGTCGTTACCCGCGCGCCACGCTGCCACAGGCGCTCCGCCACGGACGCGCCTACGCCGCCGTCATCCGCAAAGACGAGCCACGCCTGGTCCGACACATCGGCCGATGCGGCCGAAAGCACGTCCGCGCGGCGCCAGGAGGGGAGGTAGAACCAGGATGCGACGTCCGCACGCTTCCCCGTGTCCACGATGGCGGGAACGGGGATGCGCGTAGGCGGCTCCAGGTAGTAGCGCTGCCGCTCGAACGGGTACGTCGGCAGCGAGACGCGGCGCCCGCCGCGCCCGGCGTTGAACGCGGCCCAGTCCACCGGCGCGCCCGCCGCCCACGCCTGCCCCACGGCGTCCAGCAGCGCGCGAAGGTCCTCCGCCGCGTCCCTGGGATGCGGCAGCGAGGGGATGACGGCGTGCGATCCGCCCTTCGGAACCAGCGTCCCCAGCGTGCGCCCGGGACCGGCTTCGACGAGGATGCGGCGCTCCGCCGCGAGCAGCGTCCGCACCCCATCCGCGAAGCGCACCGCCTGGCGGAGCTGCCGCGCCCAGTAGTCCGCGTTCGTCGCCTCCGCCTCGGTGATCCACGTGCCCGTCACGCTGCTGACGTACGGCATGGACGGCGGCTGGGGATTGGCGCGGCGCACCAGCTCGCGAAAGGGCGCCAGCACCGGGTCCATCATCCGCGAATGGAAGGCGTGCGAGGTGTGCAGCCGCCGCACCTCCACGTCGTCCGCGACGAGCGCCGCCTCGAACGCGCGCACCGCCTCCGTCGAGCCGGAGACCACGCAGGTCGCGGGGCCGTTGACGGCGGCGAGCGAGACGCCATCCGGCAGCCGCGGCGCCACCCCGGCTTCCGGCAGGAAGACGGCGAGCATGGAGCCGGCGGGGAGCGACTGCATCAGCCGCCCGCGCGCGGCCACCAGGCGCAGCGCGTCGTCCAGCGAGAAGACGCCGGCCAGGCACGCCGCCACGAACTCGCCCACGCTGTGGCCCAGCATGGCGTCCGGCCTTATGCCCCAGTGCATCCACAGCTGCGCCAGCGCGTACTCCACCGCGAAAAGCGCCGGCTGCGTGACGGCCGTCTGCCCCAGCCGCTCCGTCGCGGCGGCCTCGTCCCCATCCGCCGGAAAGAGGAGGTCGCGCAGGTCCAGCCCCAGCTCGGGACGCAGCACCTCCGCGCACCGGTCCAGCGCCCCGCGAAAGACGGGTTCGCTCGCGTAGACGCCGGCCGCCATCCGCACGTGCTGCGCGCCCTGGCCGGGAAAGAGGAACGCAACCGGCCGCGCCGTGGCGGATTCCGTCCCCCGCGCCGCGCGGAGGGCGCGCACCGCATCCGCCGCGTCCGTGCCGGGAACGGCGAGGCGCCAGTCCATCTCCGCGCGTCCCACCTGCAGCGTGAACGCCGCATCCGCGAGGTCGGTGGATGAATGCGCGTCGAGATGATCCGCGAGATTCCGCCGCGCCGTCTCCAGCGCCGATTCCGTCCGCGCGGAAAGGACGAGCAGCTGCACCGGGCGCGGCGTGCCGTCGCGCGGGTCACGGGCGGGCGCCTCTTCCAGCACCGCGTGCGCGTTGGTCCCGCCGATGCCGAAGGAGCTGACGCCCGCGCGCCGCGGCCCATCCACCGCCCACGGCCGCGTCTCGCCCGCGACGTAGAACGGCGTGCGCTCGATCTGCAGCGCGGGGTTCGGACGGGTGAAGTGCAGGCTGCGCGGAATCGTCCGGTGCCGCAGCGCGAGCACCGTCTTGATCAGCCCCGCCACGCCCGCCGCCTGGTCCAGGTGCCCGATGCTGGCCTTGAGCGAGCCGATGGCGCAGAAGCCGGTGTCGGCCGTCCAGCCGCGGAAGGCGCGGGTGAGCGCGGCGACCTCGACGGGATCGCCCAGCGGCGTACCCGTGCCGTGCGCCTCCACGTAGCTCACGCTGCGCGCGTCGATGGCGGCGAGCGTGAGCGCGTCGGTGATGGCGGCGGCCTGCCCCTCCGCGCCGGGAGCCATGAAGCCCACCTTCCCCGCCCCGTCGTTGTTGACGGCGGTGCCGAGGATGACCGCGCGGATGTCGTCCCCATCCGCCAGCGCGTCCTCCAGCCGCTTGAGCACCACCACGCCCGCGCCGGAGCCGATGACGGTGCCCGCCGCCTGCTCGTCGAAGGCGCGGCAGTGGCCGTCGGGGGAAAGGATGGCGCCCTCGCGGTAGACGTAGCCCGACGGCTCCACGCGGTGCACCGACGCGCCGCCCGCCAGCGCCAGGTCGCACTCGCCGCCCAGCAGCGCGCGGCAGGCCACGTGGACGGCCACCAGCGAGGTGGAGCACGCCGTCTGGATGGCGATGGCGGGCCCGCGCAGCCCCAGCTTGTACGCTACCCGCGAGGCCAGGTAGTCCTTGTCGTTCCCCACCATGACGTCGTAGCCCGCCCCACCGGCCAGCAGCGCCTTGTTGGGGAGCAGGTTCTCGATCCAGTACACGCTCTGCGTCACCCCCGCGTAGACGCCGGCGGGGACGCTGATCTTCGACGGCGCGTAGCCCGCGTCTTCCAGCGCGGACCAGGCGCACTCCAGGAAGGTGCGGTGCTGGGGATCGGTGATCTCGGCTTCGCGCGGCGTGTAGCGGAAGAAAGGCGCGTCGAAGTGGTCCGCGTCCTCCAGCCAGCCGCCGGCGGGGATGTACTCCGGGTGCTGGATGAGGGCGTCGGAATGCCCGGCCGCGCGCAGCTCGTCCGGCGTGAAGCGGCGGATGCCCTCCACGCCGTCCACGAGGTTGCGCCAGAGCGCGTCGACGCCGGGCGCGCCGGGAAACCGGCCCGCCATGCCGATGATGGCGATCTCGGCGCCCGTCAGCGCCCTCGGTTGCGGCTGGTACATCCCTGGTTGCTCTCCGCTGCCAGCGTGTCGAACCGCGTAAAACCGTCGAAAATCGCGTAATGCCGGGGCGCGGTGGATGGAACTGCGCCCGCCCCGAAACGCCCCTCCGGGCTCGTAAACCTCGCTCACCTTCCCCAAAAACCCTGGGGGAGGCTGAACTTCATCTCGCTACGACAGGCACCGCGCGGCGTCCGCGGGGCCCCTCCCCCGGCCCCTCCCCGCTCGTTCCTCGCGGAGAGGGGAGAATTCGATCGCGCTCCCGGAGAGGTCGGGT
>DATABT010000169.1:0-2248 GCA_036259455.1 Longimicrobium sp.
GCCGCGCGGCGCTGCGCCTGCTGGTGCTCACCGCCGCGGAGGGGACTCCGGGGGACCAGGTGAACGCCTTCGTGGGGATGGCGCAGGCGGCGTTCACGGCCGGGCTCCCCGCCGTCGTGGCCACGCAGGGGGTGATGGCGCCGGCCGCGGCGGACGCCTTTGACCGCGCCTTCTACACGGCGCTGGCGGAGGGGCTGTCGCTGGAGCGCTGCATGGCCGACGCGCGGCAGGCCGTGCTGCGCGCCACCGGCGGCGCGGGGGTGGACTGGGCGCTCCCGGCCCTCTTCAGCCAGCTGGAAGACGGCGTGCTCTGGGAGATCGCTCCCGCCGCCCCCCACGAACCGGCCGACCGGCCGCCGGCCGCGGTGCTGGACAACCTTCCGCCCCCGGAACCCCTCCCCTTTTCCGGGCGCGACGAGCCGTTGCGCACCCTGCGGCGGCTGCTGGGGCCGGGGGAGGGCGCCGTGCGCATTCAGCTGGTGGGCGAGGGCGGCTCCGGGCGCTCCGCGCTGGCCTACCACGCCGCCCGCGAGGCCCTGGAGCGCTCGCGCGCCGATCCCGGCGGGCCCGAGGCGTTCCACGCCGTCATCCGCGTTTCCGCGCGCCACGGCTCCCCCGCGCTCTCCGGCTCGCTGCGGCGCCAGAGCCCGTGGAGCATGGACGACCTGTACGCCGCCGTGGCTGCCGTGCTGGGAAAGCCGGGGATGAGCGAGGTGCGTCCCGAGGAGCGGATGGCCGTGCTCAGGGAGGTGCTGCAGGGCGGCCGCCACCTGCTGGTGCTGGACGACGTGGACCTCGTGGCCGACCGCCGGCGCGACGAGCTCCTGCGCGCCCTGCAGCCGCCCAACAAGGCGGTCCTCGTCTGCCGCACCCCGCTGGCCGTGGCGGACGAGGAGGTGCAGGTGCCGCCGCTGGAGCCCGAGTCCGCCGCGGCGCTCCTGCTGGCCGACGCCGCCGGCGCGCGGGCCGAAGCGGTGCTGCGGGCCACGCCGGAGGAACGCCTGGCGCTGGCCCGGCTGGCCGGGGGGCTCCCCTTCGTGCTGCGCTGGGCGGTGGCGCGGCTGCGCGAGCCGGACGCGCGGATCGACGCCGTCACCCGCCTGCTGGCGAACGCGGACGGCGAGCCGCTGGCCGAGTACTGCGTGCGCACCAGCGTGGATGCGCTGGACGAGGAAGCCCGCGTCCTGCTGCTGGCCTTTGCGCTCTACCCCCAGCCCACCACGCCGGAGGCGGCTGCCGCGGCGGCGGGGCCCGGCTTTTCGTACGACGAGGCGCGGGAGCGGCTCATCCGCCTGCGCCTGCTGCGCCCGGCGGACGCGCCGGGACGGTATCGGCCCATCCTGCGCGCGCGGCGCTACGCGCAGGAGCTGCTGGAGGACGAGAAGCAGCGCGTGTTCCGCGAGTGCGCCGTGCAGCGCGCCATCGACTTCATCCAGGTGGCCGCGCAGCGGGACGTGGAGCGGCTGGCCGGCGAGGTGGGGAACGTGATCTGGGCCGCGCTGCGCGCCTACGAGGCGGAGCGGTGGGCGGTGCTGGTGGAGTTCCGGCGCCGCCTGGATGACTTTCTGTACCGCCGCGGCCACTTCAACGAGGCGCTTCTGCTGGGCGACCGCGCCTTCGACGCGGCCGACCGCCTGGGTGACCGTACGGAGCGCGCCTGGTGCGCGCTGTACCCGCTGGCGCGCGTGCACCAGGGGCAGGGGAGCGTGGAGGAGGCCAGGCGGTGGAGCGGCCGCGCCCTGGCGCTCTTCGAGCAGGAGGACAACCACTTTGGCCAGGCCATGGCCTGCCGCGAGCTGGGGCGCCTGCTGCAGGCCGAGGGCGACGCGGTGCGCGCCGAGGCCCTCTTTCGCCGCGGGGTGGAGCACGCCCGGCGCTACGACCGCGAGGCCGACCACTTCAAGCTCCAGGCACGCATGCAGGTGGGGCTGGCGGAGATCACCCGCGAGCAGCGGCGGTGGAGCGAAGCCGAGCCGCTGTATCGCGACGCGCTCGATCTCTACCGCCGCGCCGCGGACGAGGGCGGGATCGCCGCCACCCTGCACGCGCTGGCGACCTTGGCGCTGGAGCGGGGGAACGAGCGCGCGGCGGAGGCGCTGCTGGCGGAGAGCCTGTCCGTGCTCAAGGACCCGCGGCGCCGCGAGGTGCGCAGCGCGCGGGTGTGGGTGACACAGGCGCTCCTGGCCGACGGGCGCGGGGACGGCGCCGGCGCTCAGGCGCTGCTGCGGCGCGCCCGCGAGGTGCTGCA
>DATABT010000170.1:0-4203 GCA_036259455.1 Longimicrobium sp.
CGCGGCGAGGCCGGCGTTTCCCTTTTTGGGGCCGGAGGCGAGGGCGTGGAGCCGGGGGCGGAGGCGCTGGTGCTGGCGGTGGGCGAGGGGCTGGGCGGCGTGGTGCTGCTGGCGGAGGCGGCGGCGCTGGGCGACCCCGCCGCGTGGGAGCGCGTGCAGGCGGCGGTGCGGTCCGTGGCGCGGCGCGAGGCGGAGCAGGAGCGGCTGCTGCACCGGGCGGAGGAGAGCGAGGCGCTGCACATCCTTGGCCTGGCCGCCAACCGCACGCTTGACCCGGACGAGGTGCTGAGCCTGGTGGCGCGCTTTACCCGCACGCTGCTGGGCGCGCACTACGTGACCGTGAGCACGCGCGAGGACCGGCACGTGCGCACCATGGCGGCCGTGGGGCTGCGCGCCAACGACCCCCTGCTGGACGACGACCCGCTCGCCCTGCGCGTGCTGGCGGCCGGAAGCCCGCTGGCGATCGGCGGGGAGCATGGCCTGGCGCCGGACGAGTTCCCCTTTCACGCCGCGGAGGGGATGCTGACCGGGCTGGGCGTGCCGCTGGCGCTGTTCGGCGACACCTTTGGCGCGCTGGTGGTGGGGTACCGCCGCGTGTACCACCCCACCCCGCAGGACACCCGCCTCACCCTGACCCTGGCCGGCCACGCGGCGGTGGCCATCTCCAACGCCCGCCTGCACCGCGCGCTGGCAGAGCGCAGCCACGACCTGGCCAGGGCGCTCGAGGAGCTGCGCGAGACCTCCGGGGCCAAGGAGCGCTTCTTCGCCAGCATGAGCCACGAACTGCGCACGCCGCTCAACGGCATCCTGGGCTACCAGGGGCTGGTGCTGGATGGGATCGCGGGCGAGGTGCCGCCGGCCGCGCGCGGGTACCTTGAGCGCGCCAGCCGGGCCGCGCGCACCCTGCTGCGCATCGTGGACGACGTGCTGAACTACGCCAAGGTCGAGGGCGGCCGGGTGGAGCTGAACGTGCACCCCGCCGCCGTGCGCGAGCTGGTAGAGGAGTCGGTGTCCACGGTGGCGCCCATCGCCGCCGAAAAGGGGCTGCGGCTTTCCGTGGACGACGCCCCGGAGATGGAGATCCGTACCGATTCCGGGCGGGTTCGGCAGATCCTGGTCAACCTTCTTTCCAACGCCGTCAAGTTCACCCCCGCCGGGGGCGAGGTCGCCGTGCTGGCGCGTGAGAGCCGCCGGCGCGACGGCGAGGTGAGCGGCCTGGAGCTGCGCGTGCGCGACACCGGCCCGGGGATCGCGCCCGAAGACCAGCAGCGCGTGTTCCTGGAATTCGAGCAGGTGCGCGGCACGCAGGGCGGCACCGGGCTGGGCCTTCCCATCTCCCGCAGGCTGGCCCGCCTGCTGGGGGGCGACCTCACGCTGGAAAGCCGCCCCGGCGAGGGCTCCAGCTTTATCCTCCGCCTTCCCCTGCAGGCCCCCGCCCAGCCGGGCACGCCGATTGCCGGATGAGCGTGCGAAGCTCGGAACCTTTTATTCCCCGCAGACGGCGAACGATGTATACCGTACGTACCGTACGTACTTGGCTCCGCTCGGCGGCGCTCTCTCTCTCGGTCCTCGCGGCCGCCTCGTGCACGGACGCTCCGGCGGCCGGTGGCATCACCGCGCCGGAGGGCGCGCTGGCCAGCAACTCCAGCGGACCCACGCCGCTGGAGTGCCCCGTCGACAGCACCGTGAGCGCCAGCGGGCTGGTGGGCCCCCTGGGCGGCGTGGTGGGCGTGGGCGGGCACCAGCTGGTCATCCCCCCGCTGGCGGTGCTTCTTCCCACGCAGTTCACGGTCACGGTTCCGGCGTCGCAGTACGTGCGCGTGGACGTGACGGCGGGGAACGGCCAGCACTTTCAGTTCCGCAAGCCGGTCACCCTTACCCTGAGCTACGCGCGGTGCACGCGCAGCGACATCGACAAGGAAAACCTGCGCATCTACTACGTGGATGACAACAACGCCATCCTCGAGGACCTGGGCGGGACCGACGACAAGAACGCGCGCACCGTCACCACCGGCACGGACCACCTCAGCGGCTACCTGATCGGCGAGGGCTGAGCGCCCGGCGCGCGAGGTACGGGGTCATCGGGCCCCGCGGAAAACGGTTCCGCGGGGCCCGTTTCACGGAGGGAACACGCATGCAGGACACGGCGGGTGCGCTGCGGGCGCGCGCGGCGGCGGCGGAGCGCGACGGGAGGTGGGCGGCGGCCAACGAGGCGTACTCCCGTCTCTTCCACGTGGCGGCGGGCGCGCGCGACCTGGCGGGCGCCGCGGACGCGGTGCGCGGGCAGGCGCGGGTGCTTCAGCAGGAGGAGCGCTTCGACGAGGCCGACGAGCTCGCCTGGCTGGCGGTGGAGATCGCCGAGCGCAGCGGGCTGGCCCAGGCCGCCGCGCGCGCGGTGAACACCTGCGCCGCCATCCGCTACCGCCAGCGGGACTACGGCGAGGCGCGCCGGCTGTTCGAATGGGCGCTGGAGCGCGCGCTGGACGTGGGCGACGACGTGCTGATCGGCTGGACCTGCCTGAACCTGGGGGTGCTGGCCAACATCCGCGGCGACCTGCGGGAGGCACGCACCCGGTACCTGGAGGGGGTCGCCTCGTTCGTGCGCTCTGGCAACAAGCAGAACGCCGCCCTGGTGTACAACAACCTGGGGATGGTGTGCGCCGATCTGTGCGAGTGGATGGAGGCGGAGGTCTGCTTCGACCGGGGAATCGAGATCGCCAGCCGTATCCATCACCTTCCCCAGCTGGCCGCGCTGTACGCCAACCGCGCAGAGCCGCTGTTGCGCCTGGGCAACCTGGGAAAGGCGCGGGAGTCGCTGGACCACGCCGAAGAACTGGCCGCGCGGGTGGACGCGCGCGGCACCCTGGCCGAGGTGGCCCGGTTCCGGGGGATGATCGCCCGCGCCGAGGGCAACCTGGCTGACGCAGCGGCCCACCTGGAGCGCGCCCTGGCCATCGCCCGCGAGGCGGGACGGGAGCTGGAGGAAGCCGAGGCGCTGCGCGAGATGGGCGGGCTGCAGCGGCTGCTGGGGCACGAGGACGCGGCGGGGGATACGCTCCGGCGGGCGCGCGACCTCTTCGTCCGCTGCGGCGCCCAGGGCGACGCCGAGCGCGTGGCGGAGATGCTCGGCAACTCGATGGGCGTTGCCGCCTGACCAGTCCGTCCCCTCGGCCCGCGCTACGCGGGCGGGTACGCAGGCAGACAGAGGACGCGGATGAAGCGCTCATCCGCGTCCTTCCTTCCGGCTTCATCGTCGATCTGGTTGCACGCGAGGCGCGCCGCTGTCATCTCGAAGGAGGCGCCCGCGCGATCACTGACACTTCAGTGCAGAATTTCTGTGGCGCTGACCGCGAAATCTGCTCTCCGGTACGGGGGGGGCAGCCTGCGTGCCGGATCCCGGCCCCGCAGATATTCCGCCGCGCACGCACCCCGAGGCGCGTGCGGACCAGCGAGTCCGCGAGCGGACGCGAGCCACGAGCCCGGGTGCCGTTGCCTTCCCGAGGGAGCGTCGCGCGACGGGTTCGACGCGCGGCACGAGAGAACTCCGCTGACTCGGTTGACTCCGCTGACTCCGTGTGAGGCCTGTTCTTTCGCCGGCTGCGGGTATCCGCCCCCTTCCTTGCCGGACCGGCGGCGTGCCGGGTACTTTCCGCGCCGCGTACATCCATCCAATCCCCTGATGCAACGGAAGCGCGACAGGATGCCGAAAGTAGCGGTGGTTCCCGGTGACGGCGTTGGCAAGGAAGTCACGCGCGAGGCGGTGAAGGTCCTGCGCGCGGTGACCGCCGGGGCGAACCTGCAGCTGGACCTGGTGGAATGGCCCCACGGCGCCGACCGCTACCTGGAGACGGGCGAGGCCATCACCGACGCCGAGTTCGACGACCTGCGCAGCAACTACCAGGCGATCCTCCTGGGCGCGCTGGGCGACGCGCGCGTGGCGGGGAACGAGCACGCGCGGCAGATCCTGCTGGGAATGCGCTTCAAGCTGGACCTGTACGTCAACTTCCGTCCGGTGCGCCTGTTCCACGAGCGGCTTACGCCGCTGCGCGACAAGGGCGTGGACGACGTGAACATGGTCATCTTTCGGGAGAACACGGAAGGCGTGTACGTGGGGATGGGCGGCACCTTCAAGCAGGGCACGCCCGACGAGGTCGCGATCCAGGAGGACGTGAACACGCGCAAGGGCGTGGAGCGCATCATCCG
>DATABT010000171.1:0-3317 GCA_036259455.1 Longimicrobium sp.
CCGTAGTGCCGCCACCAGACGATGCGCGCCGGGTCGCCGGACGGCACCGGGACGGCCGGCGCCGCGCCCGGATCTCCCGCGCGGATCACGACCGCCGGCGCGACCGGGCGAAAGAGCGAGTCCAGCACCGCGGCCAGGCGCGCCGCGTCCGGCGCGGACTCCACCGCGCGCACCCCGGCCCAGGCGAACGCGTTCCAGTCCGTGGCCGCCGCCTGGTCGCTGGGATGAAAGAAGCGCACGTACCCCAGCAGCCGCGAAAAGGCCGTCAGGTTCTCCAGCCCGCGCGGCGAGAGCGGGCGCGCGGCCTCCGGCGGCGGCACGTCGCCCAGCACCTCCACCGACGCCGCGTCCACCCACGCGTGGCCCACGCCGGTCAGCAGCAGTCCGATGAACACGGCCTCCGCGTCCGCGGCCACGGAGCCGGTGATCTCGTACTGCTGCCACCCGGTGCGCCCCATGAGGGGCCGCGCGCTCATGTTGTCGAAGAAGCCGCGGCCGCCGTTCGCCCGGTCCACGCGCATCCAGAGCCCCGCGCGCCCCGCGCCGGGCTCGATGTCGGTGCGCACCCAGGCGCGGTAACGCACCCGCCTGCCGCGCAGCGCCGCGCCGTCCAGCCGCTGGGACAGGTTGCCGAACTCGGTCGGCGGCCCGCCGGCCTGCCCCGCGACGCGCGCCGCCCAGTGCCCCTCCTTCGCGTCCACCGAATCCAGCGCCACCGAGTAATGGGGCGCGGGCTGGAGCGACCACCCCGTGAGGGCCGGTGCCTCCTCGAAACCCGGGTTGTCGGGCGTGACCTGCGCCGCGCATTCCGGCGCGGCGGCAAGGGCGATCGAGAACGCGGCGAGCAGCGAGATGCGGATCGGGTGCATGGACGTGATGGGGAGAGGGGGGCGGCGGAGACCGGCGTCTTTCGTAATGCGTGGATCGGCGGCGCGGCAAGTGAGCGGCGCGGTGATACAGATGGAGCCGCCCCGAAGTTTCGGAACGGCTCGTTGGATGTGTCCGCTCGATGCGAACGGGCCGCCGGCGCTACTCCCCGCCGCGAACCTCGCGCTTGATGCGCACGCGGCTCATCAGCGCCTCGGGGTGCGCCTCGGCGATCTCCAGCAGCGCGAGCGCCATGCCGTCGGGCTGCCGCTTTCCCTGCTCCCACGCCTTCACCGTCTCGGGGCTGGCGTTGAGCACCTGCGTGAACACGCTCTGCGACAGCCCCAGTTGCTCGCGGATGCGCTGGATGCCGGCGCCCTCGTATTGCCGGGGCGGCTGCACCACCGCGTCGCGCGCGCTCAGGCGGCGGACGCGGCGGGCGGGCTGCGCGGTGCCGCGGCGGACGTCGAGCGCCTCCTGCAGGCCCTCGATGAGCAGGTCCCCGAAATTCTGGTCGGTGACGGTGATGCGATCGTCGTTCTTGCGGGACATGTTGTTCAGCCTCCTCAATTCATGCGCCGGGGCCAGTCGTCGGCCCTGATCTGCGCCACCAGCGCGCGCAGCTGCTTTTTCTGCTCGGCGGTGAGGTTGCCCTGCACGTTCTTGGCGAAGGCGATGAGAAAATAGACCGTCGCCTGCTCGGGAACGTACAGGTACGCCACCCGCGCGCTTCCGCTTTTTCCACGCTCCTCCTGCGCCGCACGCAGCTTGCGTACGCCGTCGGTGTTGCCCATCACCACGCCGGCCCGCGGATTGGCGAGCAGCTCATCTTCCACCTCTTTCATCTCGGCATCGGTCAGAACGCCCTTTCGCGTACGCTCGAACAGATTGAGGTACACGAACTCCAGCAACTCCACCTCGCCTCGCCCATAACCATAGTACATAGTACCCCACTTCGTCAAGGGGACACCAACAAGCCCTTGCCACGCTCCGCGCGTGGGCGGCCCATGACTGTACGGTTGGCGGAAAATGTCACACGTGAAGGCCCCGTAGGGGCGCCTGGCGGGCGCGCTCACTGTAAACTTGCGCGCCGTGCCTGTCAAGTTCCCTGATCGGGGCGGATCAGCGGGCGGGAAGAAGGCGGCTGCGTGCGCGGCGTCGCCACGCGACCCACAGGGCCGCGGCCAGGATCGCCACCTCCAGCACGAACGTCCAGTGGAGGATGAAGTTGAGGTACCACGGCTGGTACCGCGCCTCCACGTGCGCCATCGCGAACTCGGCCTCGGAGAACGGCCACAGCCAGCGGATGCCGCCCGCCGTGGTGTCGAGCACCTGGTGCAGCATGACGTTCGCGCCGAAGACCAGCATCCCCAGCCACACGAGGCGGTCCACGCGGCCCATCCACAGCACCAGCGCGGCGGCGGCGAAGAGCGCGGTCCACGCCAGCGGCAGGTGCGGCAGGTAGGCGTGGTGCACCTGCCGCCGGTGGTCCACGAAGTAGAACCAGAGCAGGTCCAGGTCCGGCAGCACGCTGGCGATCATCCCCAGCGCCCAGCAGCCTTTGCCGGACAGGCGCCGGCGCGGGCCACGGCTTCAGGATCAGCTGCGTCGCGAGGTAGCCGGCGGGGAGGTGGGCAATGAACACGTCGGCTGGATGGAAGGCGGCGGAATCAGCCGGGAAGCTGGAACGTCACCGTGCCCTGCCGGCACGCGGGGCCGCAGCGGCGGCCGTTCGGGTACAGGTTCTCGTATTCCGGCTCGAACTGCTGCGTGAACGTGCCCTGCTGCGTCACCACCCGCAACGTCACCTGGTCGGCGATGAGGTCGCGGAAGAGCAGGTGGCAGGACGACGCGTCCGCGCACTCGATCACCTCGACCGCGTCGTTGCCGGCGACGCTGGCTTCGATGCGAAACGCGCCCGCGGGCGATTGATTGAAGCGGACGAACAGCCCGTTCTCGCAGCCGATGAGCGTGCATGCGCCATAGGGCGAGCAGCTGGCGAGCAGCGCGGCGGCCGCGCTGAGCAGGAGTGAGCGTGTGCGCATGACAATGGCGGGGTGAATCGCAGCCGACGCGGGACCGTCCGAGAACGCCTTCACCCTCGCCAGGGTGACAGGCGAGACGTGAAGAGAGCCACCCCGGATCGACTCAGGGATGGCTCCCCCGTGGTCCCGATGCCGCTGGCGCAGCCGGAGCCGTCGTTCGACCGGGGGGTCCTCGGCGGGCCCCGGGGAGGGGTTCCGCCCGTGTCGAAAGGCTACGACCGCGCGAGCGCGGCGACCTGCTCCTCCACGCGGCGGAACTTGCGCGCGATGAACACCACGTACCCGAACAGCAGCACCCACGCGATGGCGAACGCGGCGAACACGTGCGCGTACGCCCGCAGCGTGCGCGGCGGCGCGTTGCGCGGCAGCCCGGAGCCGGTCTGCGCGGCCGCCGCGGGCGCGGCG
>DATABT010000172.1:0-7893 GCA_036259455.1 Longimicrobium sp.
GCCCCACCAACGCCCGGCTGACGCCACGGGGCCAGAAATGCATAAGCCCCGGCCCGGGCGCGCTGCGCTCGCCCGGCGGGGCTTCACCTGCTCGCGTGGGCCGGGTCCGGGGCATCTCATGTCATCGGAATCGTAAGGCACATCACCCCTCCCCCGGGGTTGGGGGAGGGGTCGGCCGCCGTCGCGAGGAACGAGCGAAAGGCCGGTCGGGGGAGAGGGCCCGTCCGCACTTTCGCACTTCCTCACTTTCGCACTCCATTTGACTCCGCCCGCGGACGCGCCTACCTTGGCGCGCTCCCCGAAACCCGCGCCGCAGTTCGTTGCTTCCGCCCCCGGCGGCGGCGAGGGATGTGCGGCGCGGCGTGTGAAGACAATTCGCCGGCCCCCGGCCGGTCTGTATCGAGAAGAGGAACGTCGGTTGCGCGGACTGATCTTTGATCCCTTCGCCGGGATCAGCGGCGACATGACCGTCGCCGCGCTGCTGGACCTGGGGCTGCCGCTGGAGTGGCTGCGCTCCTTCATCGCCGGGCTGAACCTGGGCGACATCCGCGTGGACGCGGAGCGCGTGGACCGCAAGGGAATCGCATCCACGCGGCTGGTGCTGGGGCTGCCGCACGAGCACGCCCATCGCCATCTGCACCACGTGGTGAAGATCATCGAGGGCACCGGCGTGGCCCCCGAGGTGCGCGACCGCGCGATCCACGCGTTCACGCTACTTGCGGAATCGGAAGCGGCGGTGCACGGTACAACCGTCGAGCGCGTGCACTTTCACGAGGTCGGCGCGCTGGACGCCATCGTCGACGTGCTGAGCGCGGTGGCCGGGTGTCACCAGCTGGGTGCCACGTCGTTCTACACGCGGCCCGTGGCCCTGGGGCGCGGGTGGGTGGACATGGAGCACGGGCACTTTCCCGTCCCCCCGCCCGCCGTCCTCAAGCTGCTGCAGGGCATTCCCGTGCGCGACCCGGAGTTCGAGGGCGAGTGCACCACGCCCACGGGGGCCGCGCTCATCCAGGCGCTCACCGGGGGCGCGCCGCCACCCGCCACGTACACGCCCGTGGCCAGCGGCTTCGGCGCGGGGACGCGCGACCCGCAGGACCGCCCCAACGTGCTGCGGCTGATCCTGATCGAGCCGCAGGGCGGGGCGGACGAGGGGATCGTCGTGGTCCAGTGCGACGTGGACGACCTCACGCCGGAGTACGTGCCCTCGCTGCTGCAGGCGGTGCTGGACGCCGGCGCGGCGGACGCGAGCGCGCAGCCGCTGGTGATGAAGAAGGGACGCCCCGGCGTGCGCATCGAGGCACTGGCCAGCCCCGAGAAGCTGGAGGCGGTGAGCGCCGCCCTTTTCCGGGGCGGATCCACCATCGGGCTGCGCTTCTGGCCCGCGGGGCGCCGCGTGCTGCCGCGGCGAATGGAGACGGTGACCTGGCGCGGCGAGGAGATCCGCGTCAAGCGCTCCTCCCTTCCCGGCGGGGGCGAGCGGGCCAAGCCCGAGTTCGACGACGTGGCGCGCGCGGCGCGGACGCTGGGAATGACGCCGCTGGAGGCGTACCGCGCGCTGCTGGCGGACGGGGTGGCCCGCGAAGAGGCGTAGTGCAGGCCGGCCGCGCCGGCCCGTTTGTCCGGCCGCTCTCCGGGAACGGGGAGCGTGATCCTTTCTCAACCTGACGGAGGATGCTGATGAAGATCGATCGTGGCCTGCTTGGCACGCTGGCCGTCGCGGTCCTGGGTGCCGCGTGCGCCAGCGCGGGCGGAGCCGGCGGCGGGGGCGGGGGAGGGCCGCGCATCAACGTGCCGCCCCCCAGCGTCACCTGCGGCGGCACCACCCCGCTGGCGACCAGCGCCATCGCCGACTCGGCGGCGGGGAACCTGGCGCTGATCGCCGCCGTGGCCGACAGCGCGCAGCCCATGCAGTACGCCCTGGCGCGGCAGCAGGCCGGCCGCGCAATCGCCGCCAACCCGCAGAACGCGTACGGCTACTACCTGGCCGGCCAGGCGGCCCTCGGCACCTCGGACTTCGCCGACGCCGACAGCCTGTTCCGCCGCGCGGTGGAGCTGTGCCCGGAGCTGGGGCCCTACGACGTGAACCGGCTGCAGCGCGGGCTGGCGGGCCTGGCGGTGGAGCGCGGGAGCGCGCTGGTGCAGGCGGGCGACACCACGGGCGGCATGGCGGCGTACGAGACGGCGCTGCGCTCCGACCCCACCAACTACCCGGCGGAGTTCTACCTGGGCCTGGTCGCCTTTCAGCGGCAGAACACGGACGAGGCGGTGCGCCGCTGGCGCCGCGTGGTGGAGATCATCGACGCGCTTCCCGCCGACACCTCGGTGGACGTGATGCAGAGCCGCGTGGAGACGCGCGGCAACACGCTCAACGCGCTGGTGCTGGCGAGCGCCCAGCACCTGAACCGGCAGCAGTCGGCGCAGGCGGCGGAACTGCTGGCGGAGCTCACCCGCCTGCTCCCCAACAACCCCGAGGCCTGGTACAACTACGCGCTGGCGCTCAACAACCTGCAGCGCTACACGGAGCTGCTGCCGGTGGCCCAGCGCGCCACCGAGATCGCGCCGCTGAGCTACGGCGCGTGGATCCTGTACTACAACGCCTACGCGGGCCAGTCGCAGGCGGCCACGCAGGCGGGGAACACGGCCCAGGCCGGCGAGCTGGGGCGCCAGGCGCGGCAGATCAGCCAGCGAAGCGAGGCGCTGCCGGTGCAGCTGGAGGGGATCACCATCGACGTGGAGGCCGAGAACACCCAGGTGCGCGGCACCGCGGTGGGCGCCGGCCCCACGGCGCCGGTGCAGGTGGAGTTCACCCTGCACGGCGCGGACGGCGAGCTGGGCCGCGGCACGGTGACCATCACCCCGCCCGCGCGCGACCAGCAGAGCCGGTTCGAGCTCACCATCCCCAACAGCGCGCCCGTGCTCGGCGTGACGTACCGCGTCGTCGGCGGCTGATCGCGACCGGGTACGGGGCATGAACGGCGGGGCGGGGGATGACATCCCTCGCCCCGTCCGGCTTTTACGGACTGCGCCTCACACGGAGTCAACGGAGGACACGGCGTTTTCTCCTGCTGCGCGGCCGATCCTCTCGCGGTGACGGACATCTACGCATTCGCCTCACACAGGGTCAACAGAGTTGGGTCCCGCCGACGACGCATCCTTCACCCCTTCACCCCTTCACCCACATCCCGCACGCTTCTTGCTTTTCCCCCGCGCGCAACCGATGCTACCCGCGCAAGCACTTCCCGCGGCCAGACCAGTCCGGAGCCGATCTTGTCCGTCGAAGCCCCCGAAGCCACGTTCGCCTGTCCCCGCTGCGGCGCCGAGTACACGGGCGGCGACGCATGCCCGTCGTGCGGCTTTCTGCGCACGCCCGTGCCCTGCGACGACGACCCGCAGCGCAACGCGGCGTATCGCTGCGTGCTCTGTGGCCGCGCCGTCTGCGGCGACGATCCCGGCCCCGGCACGCGCGCGGCGCGCTGCGACCTGCACGCCCACGTCCCCATCATCGAGGGATGGGCGCAGGTCTACACGACCACGGACGAGCTGGAAGCCGACCTCATCGCGCAGAACCTGCAGGCCGGGGGGATCGACGCGCAGGTCTACTCGCAGAAGGACGACCACGCCTTCCCGGTGGACATTGGCGAGCTGAGCATCGTGCGCGTGCTGGCGCCGGTGTGGGAGTTCACCGACGCCGTGGACTTCGTGCAGTCGTACATGAGCACCGAGGGAGAGGTCGCTTTCGCCTGCCCCAGCTGCGGCGAGGTGTACGAGGCCGGCGCCACCCAGTGCGCCTCGTGCGGCGCCCCGCTCGGCGACGGCGCGGGCACGGCCGACGTGCGCGACGCGAACACGGCGGATGTGCGGGACGCGGGCCCCGTGGAGCCCGGACAGGCGTGAGCGGGGCGCAGCGCAGGCGCTGAGCGGGCGGTGACGTTGACGGGTACGGGCGGGGCGGGCATATTCGGCCCGGCTTGAGAAGCGAAGAGAACCTGTGCGCGTCCGCCAGCCGCGAGCGGCCGCCGGCGCTGCCGGGGGCCGCTTTTGCGTTGGCCGGGGCCGGAGTTCCTGGAGAGCTCGGCGCGAGCGGCGGGTCGCCCCCTCCCGGCCCTCCCCCACAAACTGCGTGGGGGAGGGAGAACGGCAGCCAGTCCTCCGGAGCGCAGTCGAGTTCTCCCCTCTCCGCGAGAAACGAGGGGGCCGGGGGAGGGTCCCCGCGGACGGAGCGGAATGCCCCTCGCCGCGTGCCGCCCGGAGGGGGCGTGCCCCGCGCGCCGGGCCCCCATGCAGGACTGGTCGATCGCGTTGATCGACATCATCCAGACACGAATATCAGCACGTGAAGCTTCCAGTGGTGGCCGTCGTGGGGCGGCCGAACGTCGGCAAGTCCACCTTCTTCAACCGTGTCCTGGGCGAGCGCATCGCCATCGTCGAGGACCGGCCGGGCGTGACCCGTGACCGCAACTACGCCCGCACGGAGTGGAACGGCCGCGAGTTCTACCTGGTGGACACCGGCGGGATGATCGAGGGCAGCGACGAGCCCATGGACCGCCTGATCCGCGACCAGGTGCTGGCCGCCATCGGCGAGGCGGACGTGCTGGTGCAGATCGTGGACGGCAAGTCGGGCCCGCACCCGCTGGACTACGCCATCGCCGAGCACCTGCGCAAGACGCAGAAGCCCGCCGTGCTGCTGGTCAACAAGATCGACAACCTGGGCGCGCCCACCGCCGTGG
The DNA here is from genome assembly GCA_036259455.1 of Longimicrobium sp. Taxonomy (GTDB): domain Bacteria; phylum Gemmatimonadota; class Gemmatimonadetes; order Longimicrobiales; family Longimicrobiaceae; genus Longimicrobium. The sequence goes on from DATABT010000172.1 coordinate 4,728, forward strand.
CGCACCACGACTTCTGGGACCTGGGCGTCGGCGAGCCCTTTCCCGTCAGCAGCCTGAGCGGCAAGGGAAGTGGCGACGTGCTGGACCAGATCGTCTGGCAGCTTCCCGAGGGCACGGAGGAGGAGGAAGAGGCGCTGCGGGTGGCCGTCATCGGGCGGCCGAACGTGGGCAAGTCGTCCTTCGTGAACCGGCTGCTGGGCGAGGAGCGGCTGGTGGTGAGCGACGTGGCCGGCACCACGCGCGACGCCATCGACACGCCCATGAAGTACCACGGCCGCACCTTCATCTTCGTCGACACGGCCGGGCTGCGGCGGCAGTCGCGCATAGACGAGGGGGTGGAGTTCTACAGCGCCATCCGCACGGAGCGGGCGATCGACCGGGCGGACGTGTGCGTCATGCTCATCGACGCGCAGGAGCCCATCGCCGTGCAGGATCTGAAGATCGCGGAAAAGGCGTGGGACAGCGGCAAGGGCCTCATCATCATCGCCAACAAGTGGGACCTGGTGGAGAAGGAGACGATGACGGCGCCGCGGTACGAAAAGGAGATCCGCGACCGCGCGCCGTACCTGCACTGGGTGCCCATCGTCTTTACCTCGGCCAGGACGGGCCAGCGCGTCAACAAGGTGCTGGAGCTGATCCTGGAGGTGCAGGAGCAGCGGCAGCGCCGCATTCCCACGCACGCGGTGAACGAGGTGCTGCGCGCGCTGGTGATGCGGACCAAGCCGCCCGCGCACCACGGCCGCCCCGTCCGCTTTCAGTACGGCACGCAGGTAGCCGTGGAGCCGCCCACCTTCGTGCTCTGGGTTACGCAGCCGGAGGGCGTGGCGGAGAGCTACCAGCGTTACCTGATGAACGGCTTCCGCCAGGCGTGGGGATTTCTGGGCGCGCCGCTGGTCATTCGCCTGCGCCGCCGCGAGGACACGCAGGCCCGCCGCCCGCGCCAGGGCCGCCCGCACGCGCCGGTGGACGAGGCGGACGAGGACGACGTGCAGGTGCAGTACGTGCGCGGTGACGGGGCGCTGGACGGGGAGTTCGAGGACTTTGGCGACGCGGAGTTCGAGAAGGGCTGGGACGACGAGGAGGAAGACGCGTGAGCCCCTGGCTCCTCGTCGCCGTGTCGTACCTCCTGGGCGCCATCCCGGCCAGCTACGTGGCGGGGCGGCTGGCGAAGGGGATCGACCTGCGCGAGCACGGCAGCGGCAACCTGGGCGCCACCAACACCTTTCGCGTGCTGGGGGCCAGGGTGGCCGCGCCCGTGATGCTGTTCGACGTGGCCAAGGGCACCATTCCCGTGGTCGCCTTCAGCCAGTGGGACGGCAGCGGCGACTGGCGATGGGAGCTGGCCTACGGCGCGGCGGCCATCGTGGGCCACGTGTTCTCCATCTACATGCGCTTCAGGGGCGGCAAGGGCGTGGCGACCAGCGCGGGCGTGTTCGGCGCGCTGGCGCCCATCCCCCTGCTGGTGGGCTTCGGGGTGTGGCTGGTGGTGCTCAAGACGATGCGGATGGTCTCCGCGGGCTCGGTCGTGGCGGCGCTCGCGGTGGGTGCGATGGTGTGGGCGGTGCCCACGCGCACGGAGGTGCGGTGGCTGGGGATGGCCGTCGTGGCGTTCGTCGTCTTCGCGCACCGCAGCAACCTCGGGCGCATCCTGCAGGGGACGGAGCCGCGCTTCGGGGCGAAGAAGGAGCCGCAGGCCACGGTGGCCGCCGCGGCGGTTACGGCGGACGCGGAGCATCCGGAATGACGGCGCGCGCGGCGGTGATCGGGGCGGGAAGCTGGGGGACGGCGCTGGCCAACCTGCTGGCGGCCAAGGGGACGAAGACCGTCGTCTGGAGCTACGAGCAGGACGTGGCGGACGACATCAACCGGGCGCACGTCAATCGCAAGTACCTGGACGGCATAGACCTGCACCGCTCGCTCACCGCCACGCCCGACATGGCGCAGGCGCTGCGCGGCGCGGACCTGGTGGTTTCCGTCTCGCCATCGCACGTCGTGCGGCAGGTGATGGCGCAGGCGGCGGAGCACATGGAGCCCGGCGCGCTGGTCGTCAGCGCCAGCAAGGGGATCGAGAACGAGTCGCTCAAGACGATGGACGCGGTGCTTGCGGACGTGCTGCCGGAGTCCATCAGCCGCACCGCGTGCTTTTTGAGCGGCCCCAGCTTCGCGCGCGAGGTGGGGCTGCGCTACCCGACGGCGGTGACGATGGCGTCGGAGGACCACGGCGCCGCGGTGCGCGCGCAGCTGGCCTTTCAGACGCCGTACTTTCGCGTCTACACCAGCCACGACGTGCGCGGGGTGGAGCTGGGCGGCAGCGTGAAGAACGTGATCGCCATCGCGGCGGGCGTGGTGGAGGGGCTGGGCTACGGCTTCAACACGCAGGCGGCGCTCATCACCCGCGGGCTCGCGGAGATCATGCGCCTGGGCGCGGCGCTGGGCGCGGACCCGCGCACGCTGGCGGGCCTGGCGGGGATCGGCGACCTGATCCTGACCTCGACGGGCGGCCTGAGCCGCAACCGCACCGTGGGCGTGGAGCTGGGGAAGGGGCGCACGCTGGACGACATCCTGGGCGGGATGGTGATGGTGGCCGAAGGCGTCCGCACCGCGCGCAGCACCCACCAGCTGGCGGCCAGGACGGGCGTGGAGATGCCGATCGTCGACACCGTCTACGCGATCCTGTTCGAGGGCCTGGACGCCCGCAGCGCCGTGGAGCAGCTGATGATGCGCGAGCCCAAGGCGGAGCAGTGGGAGTGAGGGAAGTGCGTGAGTGCGTGAGTCCGGAGAATCCATGCGGAGCCCGCGTTCGGAGCGAATGAATTCGCCGCTGGAAAGGCACGAAGTCCGCCTGCGCGGACCGCGCGGCCGCCGCATTTTGCGCGCGGCGGCGTGGCTTGCTACGCGCGCCGACCTCTCCCCCCCCGCGAGGAACGAGCGGGGAGGGAGCCGGGGGGAGGGGCGCCGCCGATGAAGAAGGTGCAGCGCGAGTTCTATTCGATCGGCGAGGTGTGCTCGCTGTTCGACGTGAAGCCGCACGTGCTGCGCTACTGGGAGGCGCAGTTCCCGGCGCTGTCGCCGCCCAAGAACCGCTCGGGCAACCGTGTGTACCGCGCCCGCGACCTGGAGCTGATCGCGCTCATCCGCCACCTGGTGCACGACGAGCGCTACACGC
>DATABT010000173.1:0-7644 GCA_036259455.1 Longimicrobium sp.
GCGCGGCGCGCGGACCACAGACCACGCTCCATTGCAACGAAACCCGCGACGAGCCGGAAATCAGAGCCTGGCATGCGCTTGGCTAGCGGCGCGGCTCCGCGGGAAGATGCGGCGCGATCCAGGCGTTGAAGCGCTCGTCCAGGTCCAGGTGAAAGGGGAAGCCCGCGATCACCGGCGTGGGCGCCCCGAGCGCGCCGCGCCGCCACGCGGCCGCGAAGCCCACGACCCGGTCTCGTCCCGGCCTGGGGAGGGCCCGGCTGCCATAGTCAAGGGTGATGCGGTCGCCGGGCTGCAGGATCAGCACGGTGGTCAGGTACTGGTTGCCGCTGTGCGAGGAGAAGCCGTCGTTGCCGTTCATCCCCACCACCGTCTCGTTCTGCAGCAGCACGGTCACCGGCTCGCCCCGCGGGACGATGATCACGGGGACGGAGCCCGACGAGGACACCGGCGGCGCATCCTCATCCGCCTCGCGCGAGGCGACGGCGAGGTTGAAGCGGCCGGGCGCCACCGCCTCGAAGGTCGCGTTGTAGAAGACGTTTCCGCCCCCGCTGCGGCGCAGCATCTCGTACGAGCCGCTGCCCAGGTAGCGCAGGTGGGCCGAGAGGGGGTTCGGCACCGCGCCGCTCCCCGCCGTATCCGCCCTCACCGGCAGCGCCGGGAGGGTGCCGTTCTCCTCCAGTGCGCGCCGGGTGACGTGGAAGGTGTGGCCCGTGAAGCCGGCGACGAAGGGAAGGATGATGGTGTCGCCCAGGCACACGTCCCTGCCCTCGCGCCGGCGCCAGCACCCGCGCTCGCCCACGCGGATGACGGACGTGTGCTCCACGCGCGTGTACAGCGGGTCGTTCGGCCGCACCGGGTCGCGGTAGTCGTAGCGGTAGCGGAGATGGTAGTTGCCGCTGCGCCGCGGCCGGGCGTACACCAGCCAGAACGTGCCGCTCCGCTCCGGCAGCCCCTGCGTCAGCTCCGTCCGCGCGATCTCGACGTCGTCCCCGAACGCTTCCGCCAGCGCCCTGCGCATTCGCGCGGTGTCCGCCGCCACCGCCGGCGCCGCGTGCAGCGAATCGAAGCCAGCCGCGAGCACGAGCGCGGCGGTGAGTTGCACGAGCAGATGAATGCGCATGGCGATATCTTCTGAAGAGAATCGTAGAGAATCCCGGATCAGCTGATTTCCTGAGGCTCGGAATGACGGTGTGCGGATCCCGATGCGGTTGGCGCGGCCACCGGCAGACGTGGCCGGGCGATGTACCCGATGACAGGCCGCACGGTTTCACGCACGGGCGGGCGTCCGCACGGTTGGCGCGAGCGCTCCGGACGCGCCGCGGACGTTGCGCCGGTACGGGATTGGCGGGCCACGGGCTCGGATCGGATTCCGCCCGGATCTGGCGGAGGAACAGAACCCCGGCAATCCGCGTCGCGTATCCACGCGGACGACCGGGCAACCCGCGGAGGAGCGATGATGGGACTGGTGATGCGCGGCATGCTGGCGGCGGCGGTGGGCCTGGTGATGGCGGCGTGCTCGTACGCGCCGGAGGCGGGTCCCGGTGGGAACGCGGGGCCGCTGGAGGGAACGGAATGGCGGCTGGAGGAGCTGAACGGCCGGCCGGCGGTGCCGCTTGCCCCCGGCGGCGCGCCGACGCTCGCGTTCGCCGGCGCGGAGCCGCGTGCCAGCGGCAACGGCGGCTGCAACGCCTTCAACGGCCCGTACACGCGCAACGGCTCGTCGCTGGACTTCGGACCGCTGGTCTCCACCCGGCGCGCCTGCCTGGACGAGGCCGGCAATGCGCAGGAGACGGCGTACCTGGGCGCGCTGGAATCCACCACGCGCTACGCCGTCTACGACGACCTGCTCGTCCTCTACGCGGGCGAGGAAGTGGTCGCGCGGCTGCGGCGGACGGACGGATAACGCCCGCCGCATCGATCCGCATCTCCGCCTCCAAAGGAGGGATACGACCGGTAGCGGCTCACCGGCGTTCTGGACGCCGACGCCCCCCCGTCACGTCCGCATGAGAGGCTGTTTCTCACCTGGACCGTGAAAGTTGCCCACACCGCGGCTGTCATTTCGAAGGAGCCGCCCGCGTGATCGCTGCGGGTTCAGGAACCCGTAGCGCCGACTGAGAACTCTACACCCGTGCTGGTGGCCCGTTTTGCCGCTCCGCGTTCGCCCAGAGGGGCTGGCTTCGACGGACGGAGCCGGCCCCGCGGTCATGCGGGCGAGATCCTTCGGTCGGCGTCCCTGGCAAGAGAAGGCTCCGCGTGGCTCCCTCAGAAATGAATTGAGGCTCATCGCGGATTTCGTCGCCACGGACCGTGACCCGCACGCCGCGCGTTGTCATTCCGAGGGAGGCGCCCGCGGCATCTGCGCCTTTTTACGATCTTTCAACGCCGACCGGGGAATCTGCTCACCCAGGCTCGTGGCTCGCGTCCGCCCGCGGACTCCCCGGTCCGTACGCCGCCCACGGGTGCGGGTGCGGCGGAAAATCTGCGGGGCCGGAATTCAGCACGCGGGCTGACCACCCGTACCGGAGAGTAGATTTCTCAGTCGGCGCCACAGAAATCCTGCACCCACAGTGATCGCGCGGGCGCCTCCTTCGAAATGACAGCGGCGCGCCTGGTGTGCACATCGACGGTGAACCTCGATGTACTGGTGGCCGCACGCCTTGAACAGGTCGCCCCGGCACGAAAGAAAGCCCTCCCCCGGTGAACCGGGAGAGGGCCTCCTCAACCCACCGTGCCGCTCAGAACGCGGCCTGGTCGCGCACGAATCGGGTGGACCGCGGATCGATCCGAAAATCCCCGGCTAACCCTCCCTGCTCACTCGTGAGCCTTGCAGCACTCGGTGCACCAGCAGCCGCCGATCTTGGACGTGCCGCAGATGCAGGACATCTCCTCGGCGTGCACGGTGCCGCACTCCGTCTGCGGCAGGCGCTCCGTCGCGAACGACTCCACCTCCAGCTGCTCGAAGTTCAGGCGGATCTTTTCCATGGCCGGCCTCCGTGGTCGATGTGTGGAAAGGGAGCACGAACAGTGGCGCAAAGCGCGAGTCCACGCAACCCACGGATCCGGATCAGTCCGCGCTGGCGGCCGTCTCTTCCGATGCCCCGGAGGCCGTGCCCTCCGGCTCCGAGGCAGCCGGCGCATCCGCCTCCGCGGCCGCCGCCTCGGTGGGCGCATCCACATCCGCCGCGGCCGAGCCAGCGTCCGCCTGCACCGTCGGCTCGGCGGGAGCGGCCGGCGCAGTCGGCGGAGCCGCGTCCAAGCCCGTCTCCATCAGCCCGGCAACGAGCTGGGTGAAGCGCACGGGGTCGTGCGGCTCGCTGCCTTCCGCCAGCAGCGACCAGCCCAGCAGCAGCTCCGCGTAGTCGCCCACGACGGAATCGTTCGGATTCGTGTCGAAGCGGCGGCGCAGGCCGGCGACGAGTGGATGGCCCGCGTTCAGCTCCAGGATGCGGCGCTGGCGGATGCCGTCGCCGCGGCCCTGCGACAGGATGCGCTCCAGCTGCGGCGAATAGTCGTGCTCGCTCACCACCAGCACGGCGGGCGACTTCGTCAGGCGGCCGCTGAGGCGCACCTCCTTGACCCACGTCTCCAGGCGCTTCTGCATGGCGCCCAGGAACGGCTCGAACTCCTTCTTCTTCTCGTCGGCGGACTCCTTCTTTTCCGCCTCGTCCAGCTCCACCGCGCCCTTGCCGGCGCTGCGCAGCTTCTTTCCCTCGAACTCCGTGACCGACTGGACGACGAGCTCATCCACCGGGTCTGTAAGGTACAGCACCTCCCAGCCGCGCTCGCGGAACGCCTCCAGCGCCGGCGAGTTCTCGATCTGCTCGCGCGACGAGCCGGTGAGGTACCAGATGTCCTGCTGCCCCTCGGGCATCCGCTCCACGTACTCCTTGAGCGTGCCCAGCGCCTCCGCGTCGCGCGACGAGCCGAACATCAGCAGCCCCAGCAGCGCGTCGCGGTTCTCGTAATCGCTGTCCACGCCCTCCTTTACCGCCCGCCCCAGCTCGCGCCAGAACGTCTCGTACTTCGGCCTGTCGCTCTCCTGCATCTTCCTGAGCGCGTCCAGCACCTTCCTGGTGAGCACGCGGCGGATCTGCCGGACGTGGCGGTCGCTCTGCAGCATCTCGCGCGACACGTTCAGCGGCAGGTCCGGCGAATCCACCGCGCCGCGCACCCAGCGCATCCACCGCGGCAGCAGCTCCTCGCTGTTCTCGCGCACCAGCATGCGCTTTACGTACAGGCGCAGGTTGGGCTTGAAGCCCGGGTAGTACAGGTCCATCGCCCCGCGCGAGGGGATGAAGAGCACCGCCTGGTACTCCACCAGCCCCTCGCCGCGCGTGTGGATGGTCTCCAGCGGCTCGCTCCAGTCGTGCGAGATCTGCTTGTAGAAGTCCGCGTACTCCTCCTGCGTCACCTCCGACGGCGGCCGCGCCCAGATGGGCTTCATGGAGTTGAGCGGCTTTTCCGGCTCCGGCGTCTCCCCCTCCGGCACCTCTTCCTTCTTTTCCGCGGGAAGGAGGATGGGATAGGTGATGAAGTCGGCGTGCTGCCGCACGATGCGCTTCAGCACCCACCGGTCGGTGTAGTCCTCGATGCCGTTCTCGCTGTCGACGGCCTTCAGGTGCAGGATGATGGTGGTCCCCGGCCGGTCGCGCTCGGCCTCGGTGACGGTGAACGATCCGCCGCCGGACGACGTCCAGCGCACCGCCTGTTCCGTCCCGGCCCTGCGCGTGACGAGTTCCACCCGCTCCGCCACCATGAACGACGAGTAGAAGCCCACGCCGAACTGCCCGATCAGCTGCGCCGCGCCCTCGCCGGCCTTGTCCTTGAGCGCCTCCAGCGCCTCGCGCGTCCCCGACCGTGCGATGGTGCCGATGTTCTGCACCACCTCGTCGCGCGTCATCCCGATCCCGTCGTCCTCGATGGTGAGGGTGCGGTTCTCCTTGTCGGGGATGAGGCGGATCCTGGGCTCGTGCCCTTCCGGAAGGAGCTCCGGCCGGGTGAGCGCCTCGAAGCGGAGCCGGTCGATGGCGTCGGACGCGTTGGAGACCAGCTCGCGGAGGAAGATTTCCTTGTCGGTGTACAGCGAGTGGATCACCAGGTCGAGGAGCCGCTGCACCTCGGCCTGAAAGGCGAACTGCTGCGCCTGCTCAGCCACGCTACCCTCCTGTGCTTTCTTGATGATGGTGTAGGACGATGACATCCCTATCCCGCCGCGCGATCGGCCACTCGCGGGGAGCCGGAAAATCTAGCAAGGGCACGGCGGGGGCAACAAGTGGAGTGACCCATCCGCCAGGCGGCGAAGGACTGCGCCAGCATCGAAAAGGGCCGCGGCAGGGGCTTCGTCTGATCGTTGTGTCGAAAAACAAGCGTGAATATAATGACTTCGCTCTGGCGCGCCGGCGGCGCCCGGCGCGCTCGCATTCACTCGCGGAGGAGGCGGCCATGAAAAAGCTGACGCTGGATCCCAACGCGCTGAAGGTGCAGTCGTTCGCCACGGCCCCCGCCGGTTCGAGCCGCGGAACGGTGCATGCCGGGCAGTGCACCTGCCCCACCGCCTGTACGTGTCCGGGCTGCCCCACCTGCGACGAGACCTGCCCGGACACGTGCCAGGAAACCTGCGCCGGCATGACCTGTGTGACGTGCGGCGGCCAGGAAACCTGCGGATACACCTGCTGGACACGGGCCTGCCCGTGCTACTACTCGGACCCCTGCTGATTGCTCTCGTGTTTCCTCGTGCCGGGCGGCATCCGCAACGGCTTTCGAGACATGAGTGGCCGACGGCGGACGTTCGCGAATCAGCACGGGGAGAAACGAAAGAGAGGACGTGGAGGCACCCCCTCCGCGTCCTCTCCTCGATTCTGGTTTTTCGTCGATTTCGTTGCCGGCGAGACGATCTGTCGTTCCGAGGGAGGCGCCGGGGCCCGGGACCCGCCTGAAGTCACCCTCCCGCCGACGGAGGCAGGCTGGCCGATCGATCCCGTCACCCGGGGGGGCGGCGGCCAAGGAGGGCCGAGCGCAGGGCGGCGGGGCCATACGCCGCGGCGGCCAAGCCGAAGCCGATCACCACCGGAAGCACGAAGGTGAACACCCGCCACGCCAGCATCAGCCCGGGATCGGCCACGCCCTCTTCGCCGGCCACGCCGCCCGCGAAAGCCAGTTCGACGGCCCCGGCGCCGGCGGGGGTGGGAAGCAGGAACTGCCCGTAGGTGAGCGCGAACGAGGCGGTGATCATCACCGGCAGGTCCACGGGCGGGCCGGACGCCGCGGCCAGGATGGGAAGTATGGCCACGCGGCTCGCCACGCTGGCCACCGTGAGGGGCACGCTGGCCGCCAGGGCCCATCCCGTGGCCCCGCGCACGGACGCCAGGGTGGGGCGCCAGTGCGGGGCCCCGGGCGGCATGCGCCTGCGCCGCAGCCGCCGGGCCACCAGCACGGCCGCCGCGAACACCGCCGCGAGCAGCACCAGCCACTCCACGCCGCGCCGCGCGGCCCGCAGCACGTCCGGCCCTACCTCGGCCCACCAGTCGTCCGCGAACCACCACCCCACGACGCCCGCGCACGCCGCCACCACCGCGCTGTAGGCCACCACCTCCAGCGCCAGCACGGCGGCGAGGGGAGAAAAGGGCACGCCCGCCCTCATCAGCCCCAGCAGGCGCGCGCCCTCGCCGCCCAGGCGCATGGGGGTGACCGCGGCCGCCGCGTCTCCGAACGCGTTGGCGACGAACACCTGCGCGAACCGCAGGCGAAGCCCGGCCCCCCGGGCGAACAGGTGGATGCGCAGGGCACGCGTGCTCATGTCCACCGCGAGCATCAGGGTGCAGAGCAGGTACGCGCGGATCAGCGAAGGCCTCGGGGTACGGTGTAGCGGGGATCGGCAATTCCCATTTGCGGCGGGCGGCGGCGCCCGGGGGGCATAAGGTGGTGGATACGCGCGCCCGGCGCGCCGGGTTCCCTGCCCGGCCGCAAACGCCGCCCGCGCGTACCGGTCGCGCGCTGCCTTGACCGGCGCCAATCCTCTGACTACAGTCAGGGAATGGAACCTGGGCGGCGGACTTTACGGCACGCGCGCGGGCGTCACCGCCGCGGACGCGTAGCCGCCGGAGCGGATCGTGCAACGTGTAGTCGGCATGGTATGGTTCTGGATCATCCTGAGTGTCCTGGCCGGGCTTGGAGGCTTGCGCTACCTGGTGCGGCTGCGTGCCGGGCGCCCGCCATCCGAAGTCCCCGCGGTGGACGACGCGGCGCTGCACCAGATCCTGCACTCGGGGCGGCTGCAGGGGCCGAAGCGGGACCCGGCGGCGGACATGCGCGCCGCGGCGGAGGCCGAGGACGAATTCTGGTCGCAGTCATGGGACGAACCCGAGGAGTACCCCCGGTGAACTCGCAGCGGTGACGATGACACCGGCGGCTGGAAGGAACTCGGCCCCGCCGGACTCCCCCAACAAACGAGGTTCTTCGTCGATTTGTTGCAGGTAAACAGACCCGACGCCGAACTGTCATTTCGAAGGAGGCGCCTGCACCGAACTCAGCCCGTGCAGGATTCCCATGGCGCCGACTGAGAAATCTACTCACCCGTGCAGGTGATCCGGCCCACGGCCCGGTGTTCGCCCCGCTTCTGTGCGGCGCATCGGAGGCGGGTCCCGG
>DATABT010000174.1:0-10258 GCA_036259455.1 Longimicrobium sp.
CCGCCCTCGCCGGCTACGCCGTGGTGCAGGGCATCGGCGTGGTGGTGTCGCTGGCGAGGGGCGAGGAGGTGAACGTCGGCTCGGTGGTGCTCACGGCACTGCTGGCCGGGCGTTGGCGCGGATGAGCGGCCGGGGTACAGCAGCAGGTAGTAGAGCCCGAAGAAGGCGATCACCAGGCTCAGCAGGCTCCTGGCCGCGCTGCCGAAGAAGCCGATGGCCTGCTCCGATACCCACGCCACCGCCGTTCCCCCGGCCGCCGCCAGGTGCGCCCCCACGTCCATCCCGCCGATGCGCAGGGTGGAGAGCCGGTCCGCGTTCGCCCGCACCGCGGCGATGGTGTCCGGCGCCTCGGCCACGATCACGCTCACCATCACGCCCAGCGGAAGCAGCACCAGCACCAGCGCGACGGTAAGAACCACGAAGGCAGAGAGGCGTGGCGGGATGACGCGCGACAGCCGGCGGTGGGCGGGGGCGCAGATCACGTACAGCACCACGATGCCCAGCAGCCCCGTGGCGAAGGGCGCCAGCGCGATGGCGATGGCCACGCCGAGCAGGGCGACCAGAAGGCCGGCGCGCTGCCGGCGGGTGTCGAGAAAGGCCATGGAGAGGGGGCGAGGGAACAGGGAAAAGATGGGCACGGTAGATGGAGGGCGTGCGAATGATACGCGCCTACGGCCTCCGGCGCCAAGTGGTTTCGCCGCCGGAGTTAACGATGTGCTAACCCTTTGGGGTTACGCGGGTTGTGCGATTCCGTTATACTCCAAACGTTCCCCCTGACAGAAACCCGTGCGCCACCATCCACCGTATGGCCTTGTGCCGTATGGACTTGTGATGCACGCCACCTTCTGTCGGGGCATGAGATCGATCGCGCGTGGCGGACCCCGGTCCGCCGCGCCGTGAAGGGAAGGGTGGACGGATGGTCTACGAAACCGAGTTCGAGCACTGGCTGCGCCGACGGCGCCTGGCCGTCGCCGTCGCGCTGACGGCGGCGGGGGCGGGCATCGGCGTGGCGCAGAACGACGCCGGCCGCGCCACGTTGAACGCGGTGCAGGCCGTCGCACCCTCGCCGTCCGCCGCCGCTGCCGCCGTTGCAGGCGCCGTGGTGGAGACGACGGAGGAGCGCCGGGCCCGGCTGGAGCGCGAGAAGCTGGCGCAGGCCGAGCGCCTGGTGCAGGCGGAGATCCGCCGGGGCGCGTTTCCCGGCGCGGCGCTGGCCGCCGGCCGCGGCGCGCAGATGGAGCTGCTGCGGGGGATCGGCAACGCGGAGTGGGGCCGGCACGAGGTGGACGCCGAGCGCACCATCTACGACATCGCCTCGCTCACCAAGGTGGTCGCCACGACCTCCGCGGTGATGCTGCTGGTCCAGGACGGCAAGATCGCGCTTGACGTCCCCGTCTCGCGCTACCTGCCGGAGTTCAGCGGCGGCGCAAGGAACCGCGTGACGGTCCGCCACCTGCTGACGCACACCAGTGGCCTCCCCGCGGGAGCGGGGACGTCGGGCACGCCCGCGCAGGCGCTGCGCAAGCTCATTCGCACGCCGCTGCAGGCCGCTCCGGGGGAGAAGATGGTCTACAGCGACGTGGGCTTCGTGGTCCTGTACGCCGCCGCGGAGCGCGCCGCGGGGCAGCCGCTGGACCAGATGCTGGAGCGCCGCGTCTTTCAGCCGCTGGGGATGATCTCCACCGGCTACCTGCCCGGCGGCGAGGCGTGCGACCGCTGCTCGCCGTCGTACCGAAAGGACGACGGCACGCCGGTGCGCGGCAAGGTGCACGACCCCACCGCGCGCAAGCTGGGCGGCATCGCGGGGAACGCGGGGCTCTTTTCCACCGCGGCGGACCTGGCGCGCTTCGCGGCCATGCTGGCGGAGGGCGGCACGCTGGACGGCGTGCGGGTGTTCGACGAGGACATCATCCGCATGTTCACGGCGAAGCAGCCCAACGCGGGGAACCGCGCGCTTGGCTGGGAGACGCCCAAGCAGAACGGCGGGTCGTCCGGCCGGCAGGTGAGCCGAAAGGCGTTCGGCCACACGGGCTTCACGGGCACTTCGCTGTGGGTGGACCCGGAGAGCAGGACGTGGACGGTGCTGCTGACCAACCGCACGTTCGATCCGCACGCGTCGAACCGCATCCAGGCCCTGCGCCGCGCCGTGAACGACCGCGTGGCCGAGGCCGCGGAGCTGGCCGACGCCGGCGGCGGCCTGCTGGCGGACTGAACGGCAGGGAACAGGGAAAAAACAGGGAATAGGGAATAGGGAATAGGGAATAGGGAATAGGGAATAGGGAATAGGGAATAGGGAATAGGGAATAGGGAATAGCCAGCACGGGCGGGCTGTCATCTACCCTCCTCTCGGCCGGGGGAGGGTGGATGCGTTTGTCGGGTGCCGCCGATTGTAGCCGGCTCCGGCCCGGGCCGTCGAAATCGCGGCTGCAGACTCACGCAGCCCACCCGTGCGGCCGAACATCCCGCTATTCCCTATTCCCTATTCCCTGTCCCTTCTCCTCTGCCCGTTGCTTCGAACGCCCGTTCGGCGTTAGACTCCCGCCGGACCCTGCACCCGCACAATACGAGATGAAACGCCGCGATTTCCTCGCCACCAGCGCCGCCGTGGGGGCGGGGCTCGTCCTTCCGTACGGCGGAGCGCACGCCGCCCGCCTCCGCGGCTTCCAGGAAGCCGACCACCGCGAGCTGGCCATGCGCGCCCTGGACGCCGCCCGCGGCGCCGGGGCCTCGTACGCCGACGTGCGCGTCTCACGGAACCGCAACCAGGCGCTGGCCACCCGCGAGCGCCAGATCACCAACTTCGAGGACGAGGAAACCTTCGGCTTCGGCGTGCGCGTGCTCGCCAACGGGGCGTGGGGATTCGCCGCGAGCCGCGAGCTCACGCTGGACGAGGCGGACCGCGTGGCGCGGCAGGCGGTGGCGCAGGCGCGCGCCAACTCCGCGGCGCGCACCCGCCCCGTCGAGCTGGCGCCGGTGGAGCCCGTCCCCGGCGGAGAGTGGCGCTCGCCCATCGAGATCGACCCTTTCTCCGTGGCCATCGAGGACAAGGTCGGCCTCCTCCTCCAGGCCAACGAGGCGGCCCTCGGCGCCGGGGCGCGCTTCGTAAACTCCTCCATGTTCTTCGTGCAGGAGGAGAAGACGTTCGCGTCGACCGAAGGGTCGTACATCGTGCAGACCATCTTCCGCTCCTATCCGCAGATGTCGGTGACGGCGGTGGCCAGCGGCGATTTTCAGCAGCGCCAGTCCACGCCGGTGCAGCCGATGGGGCTGGGGTACGAGCACGTCCGCGACTCGGACCTGGTCGGCAACGCGCCGAAGTGGGCGCAGGACGCGGTGCAGAAGCTGTCGGCCAGATCGGTGGAGCCGGGGCGGTACGACCTGGTGCTGCTGCCGTCGCACCTCTTTCTGACTATCCACGAGTCCATCGCCCACCCCACGGAGCTGGACCGCATCATGGGGTACGAGGCGAACTACGCGGGCACGTCGTTCATCTCCCCCATCGAGGACTACCTGGGCAAGTTCCGCTACGGGCAGCCCATCATGAACGTCCAGGCGGAGCGCAGCGCCCCCGGCTCGCTCGCCACCGTGGGGTGGGACGACGAGGGGGTGCGGCCGGACGAGTACCTGATCGTCAAGGACGGCATTCTGAACGACCTGCAGACCACCCGCGAGCAGGCGCCGTGGCTGGCGGAGTGGTACCGCCAGAGCGGCAAGCCCGTCCGCAGCCACGGCAACAGCTACGCGCAGCGGTGGAGCGACGTGCAGTTCCAGCGCATGCCCAACGTGAACCTGATGCCGCATCCCGAGCGGGACGTGACGCTTGAGGAGCTGATCGAGGGGGTGGAGAACGGGATCCTCATCGAGGGGCGCGGCAGCTACTCCATCGACCAGCAGCGCTACAACGCCCAGTTCGGCGGGCAGGTGTTCCACGAGATCAGGAACGGCCGCGTGACGGGGATGCTGAAGGACGTGGCGTACCAGATGCGGACGCCAGAGTTCTGGAACAGCATGGACCTGATCGGCGGCCGGTCCGCGTACTTCGTCGGCGGGTCGTTCAACGACGGCAAGGGGCAGCCGTCGCAGAGCAACGCGGTGAGCCACGGGTGTCCCCCGGCGCGATTCCGGGGCGTGAACGTGATCAACACGGGGCGCCAGGCCTAAGTATCCTTCATTCAAGCGCTTGCCCCGCCACGGGCCCCCGACGCCATCCCCGGCGCGCGGGGGCCCGACCGGTTGACAGAGGGGTGTAAGCGCGGCTAGGTTTTGGGGTTATCCCGAACCGTTCCGTCGCTGGACCCTCAACGCCGGACATCCGTCCTCACTTCCTACCCTTGGGGGAGTCACCACCCTCCGATGTTTCAGAACCTGAAATTCCGCGTCGCACTGATCCTGGGGCTTGCCGCCATCTGCGTGGGCGCCCTGTTCTACCAGAAGCAGGCGCAGGGCGACATCGTAACCCTGGGGCTGGACCTCAAGGGCGGCACCTACCTGGCGCTGGAAGTGGACGAGAGCCGCTCCAGGCTGACGCAGGCGGAGCGCATCGACGCCATCGACCGCGCGCTGAAGGTGGTGCGCATTCGCGTGGAAGGGCTGGGGCTGAGCGAGCCCATCGTGCAGAAGTCCGGCGACGACCGCATCGTGGTGCAGCTGGCGGGGCTCAAGAACACCAGCAGCGCCAAGAACGTCATCCAGAAGGCGGCGTTCCTGGAGTTCCAGATCGTGCGCGGCGAGGCGCTGCGCGACGCGCTGCCGCGCATCGAGCGCGCCATCGTGGCCGCCTACCCCAACGAGGCGCGCGGCGCGGCCGCGGCCCCGGCGGGCGGGGTGTTCCAGCAGCAGGGGCAGAAGCAGGACTCCACCGCGGTGACCGGCAAGCCCTTCGAGAGCAAGCTGGCCTCGGCGGGGAGCCAGGGGCAGTTCCTGGTGGCGGACCGCGACACGGCGGCCATGGCCCGCTACCTTCGCCTTCCGGGCGTGCAGCAGGCGCTCCCGCGCGGCACGGAGCTGGTGTGGGGCGTGCCCTCGGCCGAGGAGCAGAGGGGCTTCCGCTCGCTCTGGCTGCTGGACCAGCAGCCGCTGGTGACGGGCGAGGCGCTGGAGAGCGCGGTGGCGGCCACGGACCCGCAGTTCGGGCGCCCCATCGTGGAGTTCGAGCTCAACCGCCGCGGCGGCCGCGTTTTCGGGCGCGAGACGGGGCGCAACATCGGCAAGCAGATGGCCATCGTGCTGGACGAGCAGGTCTACACGGCGCCGGTCATCCGCGGCCAGATCAGCCGCCGGGGGCAGATCGAGCTGGGGCAGGCCACGCTGGAAGAGGCGGCCGACCTGGCGCTGGTGCTGCGGGCGGGCGCGCTGCCGGCGCCGCTGCGCGTGGTGGAGGAGCGCAGCGTGGGCCCGTCGCTGGGGCAGGACTCGGTGAACAAGGGCTTCATCGCGGGCCTCATCGGCCTGGCGGCGGTGGTGGTCATCATGATCGGCTACTACCGCCTGGCGGGGCTGTTCGCGGTGATCGCACTGTCGCTGTACTCGCTGTACACGCTGGGCGCGCTGGCCGCCCTGGACGCCGTGCTCACCTTCCCCGGCATCGCCGGCATCGTGCTTTCCATCGGCATGTCGGTGGACGCCAACGTGCTCATCTTCGAGCGCATTCGCGAGGAGCTGGAGGCCGGCCGGTCGGTGCGGCCGGCGGTGAGCGAGGGCTTCAAGCAGGCGCTGAGCGCCATCGTGGACAGCAACATCACCACGCTGCTCACGGCGGCCATCCTGTTCTACGCGGGCACGGGCCCCATTCAGGGCTTCGCCATCACGCTGGGGCTGGGCATCGTGATCTCCATGTTCACGGCCATCTTCGTGACCCGCACCCTGTTCACTCTGTACCTGGAGCGCCGCTCGCCGGCCGCGCAGGGCCTGTCCATCTGACGCGGCTGGAGGAATAACCGAGATGCGTATCTTTCAACACGCGAACTACCCGTTCATGCAGTGGCGCCGCCGCGCCTACGTCATCACCGGCGTGCTGGTGCTGGCCGGCATCGTGGCGATGATCATGAACGTGGGGCGCTACGGTGCCTGGCTCAACTACGGAGTGGACTTCCGCGGCGGCACCCTGGTGCAGCTGGACTTCACGCGGCCGGTGCCGGCGGACGAGCTGCGCGCGGCGGCCGAGGCGGCCGGACACGGCGAGTGGGAGATCACCAACTTCGGCGCCGCCGACGAGTTCGTGATCCGCATGGAGACGTTCAGCGGCTCGCTGGGGGAGACGGCGGAGCAGGCGGTGAACGAGACGCTGGCGCCCCGCTTTGCCGACGGCTACAGCATCGTCCGCACCGAGGCGGTGGGCCCCAAGGTGGGAAGCGAGCTGCAGTTCCGGGCGCTGCTCGCCATTCTGCTCTCGTTCATGGTGACGATGGTGTACCTGTGGGTGCGCTTCGAGTGGCGCTTCGGCCTGGCGGCCATCGTGGCCACGGCCCACGACATCTTCATCACCCTGGGGCTGCTGGCCATGATGGGGAGCGAGATCTCGCTGGGCACGGTCGCGGCGTTCCTGACCATCGTGGGCTACTCGCTGAACGACACCATCGTGGTGTTCGACCGCATTCGCGGGGAGCTGGCCAAGCCGCGCCACGGCCGCACGTTCATGGAGATCCTGAACCAGGCCATCAACGAGACGCTGCCGCGCACGGTGCTCACGGCGTCGGGTACGCTGGCCACCCTGCTGTCGCTGGCCATCCTGGGCGGTCCGGTGATCCGCGACTTCGCGATCGTGCTGATCCTGGGTATCTTCATCGGTACCTTCTCCAGCATCTTCGTGGCGTCGCCCGCGCTGTACCTCATCCAGAGCAAGTGGCCGCACAAGCCCGCGGCCCGGCAGCAGGCGGCTCCTTCGCACAGCAACCGCCAGCGCGCGGCGCGGACGACGGTCTGAACGGCGGTACGGCAGTGCGTGAGTGCGGGAGTTGAACCCGAACTCGATGGATGGATGACGAACCGCCGCGATCCCCCGGGTCGCGGCGGTTCGCTTTCGGGTGGATGGGGGATAGATTCCGCGCGTGGCGCGCGGTGCGCGGCCGCGCGGGGGGGGACGTGGTGACGCGTCCGGCCCCCACCCAGCCACCCCGGGATGAATCCCGGGGGGCTATGACGGCCACAAGCCCCGCCCCGGGCGCGCTGCGCTTGCCCGGCGGGGCTTCACCTGCTGCCGTGGCGGCCGGGCGCGGCGCACTTCCGTACTCACGCACTCACGCACCTCTGCACCCATGCCCCTCACCGACTCCCACGCCCACCTCGCCTCCGAACGCATCCTTCCCGTCGTGGACGAGGTGGTGGCGCGCGCGGCGGAGGCGGGGGTGACCACCATCGTCAGCATCGCCACGGGGCCGGACGACTGGGACGCGGACCTGGCGCTGGCGGAGGGGTTCCCGGGCGTCTGGGCGACGTGCGGCATTCATCCCCACACGGCGTCGGCGGCCTCGGAAGACGCGTTCGCGCGCATGCGGGAGCGGCTGGCGCACCCGCGCGTGGTCGCCGTGGGCGAGACGGGGCTGGACTACCACTACGACTTCTCCCCGCGGGACGTGCAGCGCGACTCCTTCGCGCGGCACCTGGAGATCTCGCGGGAGACGGGGAAGCCCGTCCTCGTCCACGCGCGCACGGCGGACGAGGACCTGCGGGCCCTGCTGCGCGAGGCGGGGCAGGGGACGACCGGCGTGCTGCACTCCTTCTCCAGCGGCCGCGCGCTACTGGAGGACGCGCTGGCCATGGGGTGGTACGCGTCGTTTTCGGGGATGGTGACGTTCAAGAACTTCGAGGGCGCCCACTTCGTACGGATGGTTCCCGCCGACCGCATTCTGGTGGAGACGGACAGTCCGTACCTCGCCCCCGTCCCGCATCGCGGCAGGACGAACGAGCCCGCCTTCGTGGCCCACGTCGCCGCCCGCTGCGCCCATCTGCGCGGCGAGGACGCGGACGAGTTCGCCGCCCGGACGACGGAAAACGCGCGGCGGTTCTACGGACTGGGCTGACGGGGCCCTCCCCCGGCCTCGCCCGGGCTCGTCCACCCCCTTCCGAGACCTGCGCGGGAGGGGGTGTAGACGTTGCGATGTCGCATCAACCCGCCGCGCCTTCCCGCGATGCTGCTCGATCTCTCCACGCGCGCCCGGCCACCGCCGAACGCGAGCAGTGGAAGCCCCGTTTTGCGAGGAACGAGCAAAGACGGGGCTTGTGGCATTTCGAGCCGCGGCTTCAGCCGCCCTTGCTGGGGGTGTCGCGACGATTGTCAACCGTTGACCCCTCCCCGCGCGCGGACTAGCTTCCACACCGAAGCTCACCCGAAGCCGTCAGACGCCGATCCATGCCGCGCCGCATCCACGTTCTTCCCGAGAAACTGGCCAACCAGATCGCCGCCGGGGAGGTGGTGGAACGCCCCGCGTCGGTGGTAAAGGAGCTGGTGGAGAACGCGCTGGACGCGGGCGCCGGCCGCATCGACGTGGTGGTGCGCAACGGCGGCAAGACGGAGATCCGCGTGGCCGACGACGGGCACGGGATGGGACGCGAGGATGCGCTCCTCTCCGTGGACCGCCACGCGACGAGCAAGATCAGCTCGGAAAAGGACCTGGCCGCCATCCGCACCCTCGGCTTCCGCGGCGAGGCGCTGCCGTCCATCGCCTCCGTGTCGCGGATGGTGCTGGAGACGGCGGAGCGCGACGGCCACGGCACCCGCGTGGTCGTCACCGGCGGCCAGATGGCGGCGGTGGAGGAGTGCGCGCGGCGGCCGGGGACGACGGTCTCCGTGCGCAGCCTGTTCTTCAACGTCCCCGCGCGCGCCAAGTTCCTGCGCACCACCGCCGCGGAGAACCGCGCCATCGGCGAGGTCGTCACCACGCAGGCGCTGGCGATGCCGGGGATCGCCTTCACGCTGGACTCCGGCACGCGCGACGTGCTGACGCTCCCCGTTGCGTCTGGCGCGGCGGAGCGGATCGGGGCGCTGTGGGGAAACGAAGCCGCGGATGAACTGCTGCCGGTCGCCTGGCGCGCGGGAACCGTGGCGCTTTCCGGGCTCATCCAGCGGCCCAACGCGGCGCGGCCAGGCGGGCGGCGGACGTACCTGTTCGTCAACGGGCGCGCATTCAACGACCGGTACCTGGTCCGCGCGGCGGACCGGGCGTACCGGACGACGATCGCGCCCGGGAACCATCCGCACCTCTTTCTTTTCCTGGAGGTACCCGACGGCGAGGTTGACGTGAACGTGCACCCCGCCAAGGCCGAGGTGCGCTTTCGCGACCGCATCGGCGTGGAGCGGGCGATCGAGGAGGGGGTGCGGGCGGCGCTGGCGGGGCTGGAGAGCACGCCCACCATCGGCGCGCGGGCGCCGGAGCCCGCGCCGGGCGGGTGGACCCCGGCGCCGATGCCGCCCGGCGTGTTCATGGCGCGCGAGACACCCGCTCCCTGGGGCGCGGCGCCCTCTTCTGCCCCTGGTACCGCTCCGGTTGAGCCAGCCGTGAGCACGCCCGATCCCGCTTCGCAGATGACGCTCTTCGTCACCGGCGGGAGCGCGGCGCCGGCGGTGGAGGCGGCGGGGAACGGAAAGCCCGGGGTGCCGGCGGACCTGTTCGCGGGCGCGGCGCCGGTGATGTGGCAGATCCACAACACCTACATCCTGGCGGAGACGCGCACGGGGCTGGTGATGGTGGACCAGCACAGCGCGCACGAGCGGGTGCTGTACGAGGAGATCGTTCGCGGCTTCGACGCGGGCGTGGGCGCGGAGAGCCAGCGGCTCCTTTTCCCGCTCACCCTGCGCCTGTCGCCCGCCGAGTACGCGCTGGTGGAGCAGATCCGCGGCGTGCTGGAGCGCGCGGGGTTCGAGGTGGAGCCGTTCGGCGGGCGGTCGATCATCGTGCACGCGGTTCCCAATCCGCACCCGTACTTCGACGCGGAGCGGTGCCTTCGCGAGATGGTGGCGGAGCTGACGGACGGGTCGCCGCTGGTGGACAGCGCGCGCACGCAGCACCAGCGCATCGCGCTGTCGATGGCGTGCAAGGGCGCCATCAAGGCCGGCCAGAAGCTGAGCCAGCGCGAGATGGCCGAGCTCTTTGACCGCCTTTTCGCCACGGAGCTTCCGTATCACGACATCCACGGCCGCCCGACGGTGATCCAGCTCAGCCTGACGGAACTGCATCGCCGGTTCGGGAGATCGGGATAGAGAGTGCGAACGTGCGAGAGCGCGAAAGTAACTGCGTCAGGCGCGTGGAGCGGCCTTTCGGTG
>DATABT010000175.1:0-2012 GCA_036259455.1 Longimicrobium sp.
AAAACCCGCTGCGCGGATGGTACTGCCGGGGCCACCCGGTGGGAGAGTACGGCGCCGCCGGCCTTGTCTTGACGAAGCCCGCTCCGATCCTCGTGATCGGGGCGGGCTTTCGTCGTTGCCGCATGGATCCTCGCGCAAGGCCGGCCGCGGCTTTTTGCACGCAGAGAAGCAGAGGAACAGAGCAGCAGAGACAATCGTTACTCTCCGTTTCCCTGGCTCTCTGCTGCTCTGCGTGAATGCTGTTCTTCTTTCTCCGAAGATTTCTGTGGGGAGAAGCACCACAGAGAGAGTATGCGGATCAGCCGTTTTCCCACACCCCGACGCGCGAAATCTGTATTGTGACGGGGGTTGGCGCGTGGTAGATTCCTCGCGTTCCGGAGCTACCTTGTACGCCCCGGCACCACAATCAATCAAACCCGGAGACGGATTGAACATGTCGATTCGCACGCTGCCCCTCCTGGGCCTTCTGGCGCTCGCGGCCGCCTGCGGCGGTGGCGGAGAGAACACCGACACGGCCGCCACCACGGACACCGGCACCGCGGCTTCGGGCACCCCCAACGTTGAGATCGCGCAGCAGACCCCGCAGGCGGCGCAGGGCGCGCCCGTTACGCCCGACGCCGGCGGCCAGGTGCACGAGGTGCGCATGGTCACCACGCAGGGCGGCGCCTCGGGCGTGTTCGAGCCGGCGCAGATCACCGTCAAGAAGGGCGACGTGATCCGCTGGGTGATGGCCGACGCTCAGGCGGTGCACAACGTTTCGTTCTCGCAGGCGCAGGGCAACCCGGCCGGCTTTACGCCGCCTGCCGACAGCCCCATGTACACGCAGCAGGGCCAGAGCTACGAGGCCAAGGTGGACTGGAACCCCGGCACGTACAACTACGTGTGCGTCCCGCACGCGATGATGGGGATGACCGGCTCCGTCACGGTCCAGTAAGCCGTCCCTGATCCACGATACGAAAGGGGAGCCGTCCAGCCGGGCGGCTCCCCTTTCTTGTCCTGGGGAGGAGACGAGGGAGGACGCGGAGACGGCAATCACGCCGACCGCGTCCTCTCTTTTCCGGTTCATCGCGGATGTAGTTGCAGCGGGCAGACGGAACCTCGCCTGGCGCCCGCGACCTGTCATTCCGAGGGAAGCGCCCGCGGGATCTACCCCGGTGCAGGATCTCCAGCGGCGACCGAGGAATCTACCCGCCCGCGCAACGTAATCGGCGAAGCACCCTTTTCTTCCGCGTGAGCCAAAGGCTTACAGGCCCAGCGCGGCGCGGATGGTGGGGTTGATGCGGTCGGCGCTCCAGGGGGGGCTGAAGGTGAGCTCCACCTCCGCGCTCTCCACGCCCGGAACGGATTCCACCGCCTCGCGCGCCTGGTTCAGCAGCTCGCCCGCCACGGGGCACATGGGCGAGGTGAGCGACATCGTCACCTCCACGCGCCCGCCATCGATCTTCATGTCATAGATCAGCCCCAGCACCACCAGGTCCAGGTTCAGCTCCGGGTCCTTCACCTGGCGGAGAGCCTTCCGCACCGCTGCTTCCGTCACCATGTCCGTACCGCGCTCCTGTTCTGCATCAATCCGCTGCGATGGGAGGACGATCCGCCCACGCGATCTCGATCCGACCCCGATACCCCGCACTCACGCACTCACGCACCCACGCACCCACGCACCTACGCACTCACTCCCCGTGCAGCCGCCGGAGCTTCTGCCGCAGCGTGTTGCGGTGGATCCCCAGCATCTCGGCGGTCTGGCAGAGGTTGCCGCCGGTGAGCGCCAGCGCCCGCCGGATGTGCCGCTGCTCCAGCTCGCGCAAGGGGAGGAACCGGTCCTCGGCGCTCCCCGCCCGCGGCTCGGTGGGCGACGTCCCCCCCAGCCGCACCTCGGGCGGCAGGTGCTCGGGGAGGAGGACGGCCCCGTCGGCCACCAGCAGCGAGCGCTCGATCACGTTGCGGAGCTGCCGGATGTTCCCCGGCCAGGGGTAGGCCCGCAGCAGCTCCATGGTGTCGTCGTCGATCTCGTC
>DATABT010000176.1:0-3082 GCA_036259455.1 Longimicrobium sp.
GCGGGTCCCGGGACGTGCGGCCAGCCATGAGCGTGGGTGAGTAGATTTCTCAGTCGGCGCAACAAGATCCTGCATGAGGCAAGTCCTCGTGGGCGCCTCCTTCGAAATGACAGCTCACGGCGCAGACTTCGTGCGTGCAACCAGATTCGCAATGAACCTTCTATTCAGGAGGCGCCCACGTGAAACGAGTTCGGGCACTGCTCCTTGGGCGCCGCGTGGACGGGGTAGCGCGGCGCCTCCCTCAGGAACGCAACGTCGGTTTTTCCCGGATTCGGTATCAGCTCATCACCGGCGGAAGAGCCGGGCGTCCCATTGAACGGGCACCTCCGCTTTCCAGAACGATGCGCGCGTAGTCGGGGTGCGCCGGATTCAGCAGAAGATTGCGCCCATAGAGACGTGCCGTGGCGGCAGGAACGGCAAGAACGTACGTACGCTGCTCCTGCAGCCATCGATCGCCGAAGGCGCGGGAGACGCGCGGATTGCCATCTGCCCAGCCTGGTAGTTCCGCTTCTTCCAACGCTTCCAGGGCGACCCCGTCCGGCACAGAGGCGCGGGCGCAGTGATGCGCACCCGGCAGGGCGACCGGTGCGTTGGCATGCACCAGGATCTCTAGCAGGGAGCCCGCAAAGCTGTCGGCGCAATAAATCAGAGGGCGGCCGGGAGAGTTCCAGCGGCCGCCACGATTTCTGCGCCTGTCCCGTCGAACACCGGGTAGCGCGTCTTGCAAACGCGGTACGCAACGAGCATCAGACCGGGAGGCCGTACTCCAGCGCCAGGAGAATCTCATGAACACGCGTTGCGCCCTCCGGCGTTCGAGCGGCGTCCACAGGCGTCTCTCCGTCAAGGAGGCCATGCGGCGCCGACAGGAATTCTTCCGCGTCCGCGGCGTTTTCCCACACCTGGAGCGCGAGCGCACGAATCTCACGCAGACTCGCAGGTTCCTTCGCGGCAGCACGCGTGGCCGGGCGTTCCGTCCGCGTGATTCGCCCGGTCGTTGGCGACCGCAGGGCAAGAACGGCGTCCAGCGCCCGGACGGCTTCCGCGCGGGTGATGTGCGCCTTCTCGGCGACCTGCGACACGAACTCGGCTTTCGTCACGGCACAATCCTGCCGGGGTGCAAGAGACGTCCCCTTCCAACGTAGATACGAAGCGGGGCGGAGATCAATCCGCCCCGTTCGCCCACAGCCGGGAACGCGCTTGCTCCGCCGCCTCCCAGCCCGGCACGATCCCGATCCGGCCACTCCCCCCGCCCTGCCTATTGCATCCCTTCCATGTCCGCGAGCAGGGCGTCGATGTCGCTCCCTTCGAGCGCCTCCAGCTCGGCGAGCAACGCGTCGGTATCGTCGCGCTGGTCGAGCAGCCGCTGCGTGAGCGCGATCGCCAGCGCTTCCACCGTCGAGTGCAGGAACACGTCGGAGGGTTCCACCGTCACGGCGAACGACTCCGCGAGCCGCGCGGCGATCTCCACCGCGTCCCGGCACTCGCCGCCGAGGGCAAGGAAGTCCTCCTGGCAGGGGACCGGATCGCGGCCGAGCACCGCGGCCCAGGCGTCGGCGACCAGGACCTCGAACTCGGTTGCGGCCGGCGCGCCGCGCTCCGCGTCCGCCGCGAGCGTATCGCGGTCGATCTCGCCCCCCGGCGTCCGGGGCATCCGCGCCACCGACACGATGGACGCGGGCAGCATGAACGCGGGGATTCGCTCGGCGAGCGCCGCGCGCGCGGCCGCCTCCGTGCAGTCTCCCTGGATGAACGCCCGCAGCTCGGCGCCGGACGCGACGACGGCCGCGGCCCGCACCCCGGACACCGCGCGCAGCGCCGATTCCACCAGGTCCCGGTCCACGGCGCGCCGCCTGACGGAGAGGTCGGAGCCGGCGCGGCCGAGCACCTCGACCGACCCGTCGTCCAGCCAGCGCCCCCGGACGCCCACCGGCCACGGGCGCCCACCCTCGTCCACGACGTGGAGCGCCCCCGGCACCCCCACGGGAAGGATGCGGCCGTGGCGGTCGAGCACCCGCACGTCCTGGCCGGCGCGCGGCCGGCCCCGCGGCCGCCCGCCGGCGGAGGGCCAGCGCTGCAGCACCGGCTGCGTCCCCCGCGCCACCAGGCGTTCGAAGACCCGGTACGCCGGCGCGCCATCCCGCGCCGCTGGCGCCTCCGCCTCACCGGCGCCGCCGTCGCCGCCGTGCTCCACGACCAGCTCGCGGAGCCCGGCCGGCGTCGGACGGCCGTCGCCCTCCGCGATCACGCGGCGGAACAGTCCGGCGGAAAGATACGCCCGCACGGCCCCGTGCTCGTCCGCCAGTTCCCACAGCGCCGCGGCGTCATCCTGCCGCCACGCCTCCGGAAGCACGACCGTCCCTCCGGACATCCACACCGCCATCGCGTCGTGCATCACCAGCGCCGGACCTGACCCCGCGACGATCGTCGCCTCGCCCGGCGCCAGGCCCGCCTCGTGGATTTCCGCCGCGATCGACGCCGCGAACGCGCCATGCGAGGTCACGATGCCTCCCTCGCCCAGGAACGCCGGGTCCGCGGCATCCGGGCGCGGCGGCGCGGGGGCCGCCGGCGCCGCGGAAAGGGTGTCGATGGCGACGACCTGGCAGCTGTCCACCAGCAGGTTGCCGGCGTCGCAGGTGGTGACCAGGGTCGTGACGCCCGTCTCCGCGATGCGCGCGCGGATCCGCGCCAGCGGCTCGAACCGGCTCAGCGGAACGCAGGTGGCGCCGGCCCGCAGGACGGCGAGCATCGCGATCAGCTCGTCCACGGGGTCCACGACGTAGACGGCGACCCGGGCCCGGGCCCGCGCACCGGCATCCACCAGCGCGGCGGCGTAGCGGCCGGCGTGCGCCAGCAGCTCGCCGTAGGTGAAGGTCTCGCCGTCCTCGGGGACGCGCAGGGCCTCGGCGTGGCCGTGCGTGCGCGCCCGCAGCCGCAGCACCGCGGGGACCGTCCAGGTCTCGGGGTCGGGGAAGGTCGGCTCGAAGGGCGGATAGGTGCGGGCCGTCACGCCTGCGCCGCCCGGCCGGGCCACCGGGGTGGCCGCTTCTCCATGAACGCGGTCGCGCCCTCGACCATGTCCTCC
>DATABT010000177.1:0-11959 GCA_036259455.1 Longimicrobium sp.
TCTACTTCTATCGCCTGATGCTGGGGCGGCTGGACGAACGCACGGGGATGATCAGCGGGTGACACCAAACCCGCCGGGAGGGGGAGAAGTGTCAACCATCATCCCGGGCTGTTCTGTCAACCATCATCCCGGTTGCACAGAGGGGGCGCTCGCGCGGAGGCTGCCACGCGCGCTGGGCTGAATCGAGCCTTGAAACTCTGGGGGCGAGCGCGGAGCGAGGAAAACGGGCCACCAGCACGGGTGAGTAGATTTCTCAGTCGGCGCCACGGCCCCTGCACCGGCAGCGATCGTGCGGGCGCCTCCTTCGAAATGACAGTTCTCCGCGTGGGCGATCTTCCTCGTGGGTGCGCGCAGCGCCGGATGACTCAGGATGACGTCTTTTCTTTCTCCACCGCTGAGGGAGGATCCGCTCAGGAAGGCGTCGAGGGGCTGGTGATCCAGCGCCAGGTGCCGCCGATCAGCTCCCACCATCCGACGGGGAATTCCACGTCACCTGGATCGGGTTTGATGCCCACGCCGTCCGGCGGGTCGAGCGGGTCGTTTTCCATGTGCGCATCTCGCTGCTCGGAAGGGATGCATCGCGGCCATCCCGTTCATCCACAGAGCGATGCCGAGGACGGGCACGCAGGCGGACGATAGATACGCCCGCCGCGCGTCCATTCGCCACGCCCCCCCGGGCCAGCGGTTCCGCCCGTCATGCGAGCGGCCCCGGATGCACCGCGAGCGGTCCACGGCACGTTTCTCCCGAGTCCGGCACAAGAAGCGTCAGGCGGATGGGACCGGGCCCGCGGACGGCGCGGGGCCGGCCGCGGCGTCGCGCACGCCCTGCAGCGGGATGCCGCGGGCGGCCTGCAGCGCCGACTGCACGGAACGGATCAGCGAGGGATACGCATCGAAGGCGATGCGCGCCTGCGCCAGATCCAGGCGCTCGCGATTGGTGTGGGCCAGCGACTCCAGCCCCGGCGCAAAGCCGATGGTCGGCACGCCATGGGTGCCGCAGCTGTGGCCCCCGTCCGTGCCGAACTTCCACTGGCGGATGGCGGGCGGATGGCCCGTCGCAGCGCGGATGGCCGCGGCGGCCGCCTCCACCACCGGGTGCTCGTCCGCGAGCAGAAAGCCGGGGGTGAAGTTGCTGTGCTCGTCCACCCATCCCGTCCAGGCGCGGTGCGTCACCCGCCCGGGGAGCACCTCCACCCGCAGCCCGGGCACCCGCGGCACCCGCCGCGCCAGCAGCGCCCCGATCTCCGCCACCGCCGCGTCCTCCTCCCACCCCGGCAGCACCCGCATGTCCAGCGTGACGCGGATGCGGTCCGGGATCACGTTCCCGCTCCTGGGCCAGGTCTCCACCACCGTCGGCGTCAGCGTGGCACGGCCCAGCACCGGGTCGCACGGCTGCGCGGCGGAAAGCTCGTGGAGGGCAAGGAGAACGTACGGCAGCGCGTGGTTGGGATTGCACCCGTGCTCCGGCGCGCTGGCGTGCGCGGCCACCCCGTGGATCTCCACCGCCAGCTCCGCGTGGCCGCGGTGCCCCGTGCACAGGTCGCACCCCGTCGCCTCGCCCAGGATCACCGCGCCGGGAAGCCGGTCCAGCGTCTCCATGTGGTGCATCATCCCCCACCCGCCCTTCTCCTCGTACACGGAGAAGATCAACCCCACGTCGCCCTGCGGACGCGCGTGGACCAGGCGGGCGGCGGCGTACACCTGGATGGCGAGCTGGCCCTTGACGTCCATCGCCCCGCGGCCGTGCAGAAAGCCGTCCGCGATCACGCCGCCCCACGTATCGTGCTCCCAGCCGTCCGGATCGCCCGTATCCACCACATCCATGTGGCTGCAGAGCAACACCGCCGGCGCGTCCCCCGTCCCCGCGACGCGGCCGACGACGTTCCCCGCGCGGTCGGTGCGCGCCTCGTCCAAGCCCAGCATCCGCAGCTCGTCCAGAATGCGCATCGCCACCGCCTCCTCCTCGCCGGGAAGGCTGGGGATGCAAACGAGCTCCGCCGCGAACCGCATGGCACGCTCGAACGACAGGTCACGCTGCATCGACGGCTCTCCGCTGGAGGGTGCCGCGTCCGGTCTCGCCGGGTCCTATTCCGCCGCCGTCTGCGCCGCGCCCGCCAGCGCCGCCGCGCCCTCTCCCTCCCCCGCGCCGATGACGATGCGCACCGCCCGGCGCGCCCGCTCCGCCGCCGCGCACGCCGCGTCGAAACGGTCGGCGCAGGCGATCACGTGGCCCATGCGGTCGCGAAAGTCGCCGTGGATGATCAGCGCGTCTCCCGGCGCGCGGTAGAGCGCCACGTCCACCACGTCCGGCAGGGCGCGGGCGTCGTCCATTCCCTCCACCCGCGCCAGCCGTCCGGCGGCGGGGGCGAAGAGAAAGCGGATGGATGCGTGGCGATGCGCCCGCGGCTCCACGTCCACCGCCTCCCCCACGACCAGGCGCAGCGTCTGGCGGATCAGGTCGATGCCGCGCGCGTGGCGCACGAGCTCGGGGATGAAGCCGCCCGCGAGGCGGGGATTGACCTCGATGGGCACCGCCTCGGCGCCGCGCATCCGCAGCTCCCAGTGCAGCGGGCCCCACCCCAGGCGCAGGATCTCCGTCCCGCGGATGGATGCCTCCTCCAGCGCCCGTGCCACCTCCCCCGGCACCTCCGCCGGATGGTCGTGCCCCGCCTCCACGAACGCCGGCGGCGCGCCCAGGTGCTTGCGGGTGATGCCGATCACGCGGCCGCTGAACATCTCCACCGAGAACTCCGGCCCGTCCACCAGCGCCTCCACCAGCACCCGCTCGCCCTTCGCGGAGGCCAGGAGCGCGGCCGCGTGGCGCTCCACCTCGTCCTCCACGGCGCAGGCCAGCACGCCCACGCTCCCGCTGCCGCCCACGGGCTTCACGATCACGGGAAAGCCGGTCTCCCGCGCCGCCCGCACCGCGTCGAAGGCGGATTCCACGGCACGGAAGGCGGGCGCCGCCACGCCCCCCGCCGCCAGCGCCTCGCGCTGCCACGACTTGTCGCGCGCCGCGCGCACGGCGTCCGCGTCAGGCCCCGCCAGCCCCAGGCGCGCCGCCACCGCCGCCGCCGTGGCGATGAAGTACTCCGAGCTGCTGGTGACGCCCGCGACCTCCCCCTCCGCGAACCGCTCGCGCAGCAGCGCCTCCACCCCCTCCTCGTCCACGCGGGGAACGACGATGGTCTCGGGCGCGTCCGCGTCCGCCAGGTACGCGTACTTCTCCGGCTTCGCGGCAACGAGCACCGGGCGGTACCCCATCTCCCGCGCGATGCGGACGAAGAGGCGCCCCGTGCCGCTGGTGTTGCTTTCCACGAAAACGACCGCGCGGCGTGCGGCAGCGCTCATGACGATACCAGCTCCAGCCGCCGCGACGGCTGGCCCATCACCTCCGCGAAGGTGCGCCGGCCCCAGCGAAAGAAGGACCACGGCTCGCCGCCGTCGTGCGGGTGGTCCCACTGCACCGGCTCGCGGGGGAGCACGTCCAGCCGCGCGCCCTTCGCCTCCAGCCAGGCGTCGTCGTAAACCGTGTCCTGGTAGCGGTATCCCTCGTCGGGAAAGATCACCGCCGTCAGCTGGTCCGGGTTGCGCCGCGCCCACGAGTCCGCCACCAGGTACGCCGCGCCGCTCGTGGGGCCGGCGAAGATGGCGTGGTTGCGATGCAGCTCGCGCGTGGCGCGGAACGCCTCCGCCGCCCCCACCCAGTGCACCAGGTCGAAGGCCGTGTGGTCCACGTTGCGGGGCATCAGGCTGTTCCCCAGCCCGCGCAGCAGCCGCCCGCTCCCCGCGTCGCTCTGCCCGAAGATCACGCTGCGGTGCGTATCCACCCCCACCACGGTCAGCTCGGGAAAGAGGAGGCGGAGGTACGAGGAGATCCCGCACATGGACCCGCCGGAGCCCACCGTGCCGATCAGGCAGTCGACGGCCCCCGCGGCGTGCGACAGCTGCTCGGCGCAGGGGGCATAGCTCCCCGGGTTGTGCGGGTTGGTGTACTGGCGCGGGCAGAAGCTGCCGGGGTTGTCGGCCAGCACGCGCTCCAGCACCTCCAGCCGGGCCGTCTGAAAGCCGCCGGACGCGCCCGCCTTCTCCACGATCTGCACCGTGGCGCCCAGGTCCTCCAGCCGCCGTTTGAGGGGCGGGTCGATGGCGGGGTCGCTGACCAGAAAGAGCGGGTGCCCGCCCAGCCGCGCCACCATCGCCAGCGCCAGGCCAAAGGTGCCGCTGGTCGTCTCCGCGATCAGTCCGCCGCGCTCCAGCTCCTTTTCTTCCAGCGCCTTGCGGATGATGAACCGCGCCGGCAGCAGCTTCATCAGCGGGAACGCCAGCCCGATCAGGTTGGGCCGCAGCCAGACCAGCCGCGGCAGGGCGGTGGCGTCCACCATGTTCGCGTGGATGACGGCGCTCACGCCACCGGCTCCGGACGGGGGGAAAGGTCGGTGGTGAACTCCCAGCTGCGCTCCAGCCCCAGCCGCCGCAGCCCGGCGCGCGCCTGCTCCATCCGCCGCGCCGTGCCCGGGCCGGGGTCGAACAGAAAGCCCGCCACCGTGCCGCTGTGCGCCACCTGCACCCCCAGCGCGCCCACCTCGCGCGCCAGCGCCAGCATCTGCGGCATCGCGCGCTTGGGGCGGTGCCGCTGCATGATGCGCGTGCTCGCGGTCGCCACGCGGCCCAGCAGCACGGGATCCTGCCGGTCGACCGCGCGGCGCAGCGTTCCCAGGATGGGGCCGAACGCCTCCGCCTCCCACGCGGAGTACCGGCAGGGCGGCAGGGCCAGCGTCTCCACCCCCCTGTCGGTCTCCGTGTTGAAGCCCAGCACCCGCACCACGGGGAGCGGCCCGCCCAGGTCCTGCAGCACGCACCCGCGGCGCTGCGCAAAGAGCACGGCGCGCTCGGGTCCGTACATCAGCGAGTCCGACGCGCTCTCCGAGGCCACGGAGATGCGCGCGATCCACTCCGGCGGCAGCGTGCGCCCGAAGGCGTCGGCCACGGCCAGGATGGTGGAGAGCACGTCGGTGGTGGACGACCCGCACCCCCAGCGCAGCGGCACGTCGCCCTCGATGCGCAGCGCCCCGCCCCACCCCGGGCGCCCCAGCGCGTCCAGCGTCATCCGGGCCGCCGTCCGCGCCCGCTGCCGGTCCCCTGGCTCCACGGTGAGCGGCCCCGTGGGCGAGGGGCGAAAGCGGGCCCGCGTGGCGAACAGGGGACAGGGGAGCGTGACCAGCCCGTGCTCCAGCGTGCCGTCCGGGGAGTAGAACATCCCCTGCACGATCTCGCCATGGTGCGCGCGCACCTCGGCGTGGCCGGTGCGCGGCGCCGCCTGCGCGGCGGGCGGGGGAAAGACCGCGGGTGCCGGCGCGGCGCGGCCGCGGTCCGGGGCAAGGTCCAGGTGGAGCGGCGGATCCGCGACCTGTTCGTCCGCTGGGGCTTGGTCGAGCTGCTGTGCGGCTTCCTGCATCATTGCCGTCGCGAAAGGTGTTTCCGTACGCCGCCGCCGTCTCGCTGCGGCGGCGCGGGGCTCAGGCGGGGCGGTCCACCACCCCGGCGCCGCACCACTCCATCACGCTCATGGCGCTGAACATCTTGTGCTGCGCCTGCACCCAGGCCAGGGAGCGCGCCCCGTCCAGCACCTCGTCGTCCACGTCCTCGTTGCGCACGGCCGGCAGGTCGTGCATGAAGACGGCGCCCTCGTTGCCCACCCGCTCCATCAGCGCCCGCGTCACCCGGAACGGGGCGAAGCGCGTCTTCCAGTGGGGATCGGGCTTGCCGACCCCCATCTCCTGCCATCGGCTGGTGTAGACCACGTCGTAGCCCGCCTGGACGGAATCGATGTCGTGCGTCTGCTCGACCGCCGCCCCGTGCACGGCCGCCAGCGACCGGGCGGTCGAGAGGATGCGCGGGTCCAGCCCGTAGCCGGCGGGCGTCGCCAGCGTCAGCCGCATGGCGGGAATGCGGCTCATCGCCAGCGCCAGCGCCGCCGCCGACTTGTTCCCCTCGCCGCAGTAGAGCACGGAGAGGCCCTCCAGCCGCCCGAAGTGCTCCAGCATCGTGGTCAGGTCCGTGAGCGCCTGCGTGGGGTGCTCGTCCAAGCTCAGCGCGTTCACCACCGACATCGAGGGATGCGCGGCGAAGGTCTTCATCTCCTCCACGCTCTCGTTGGTGCGCATCACCAGCACGTCCAGGTAGCCGGCCAGGGTGCGCGCCGTGTCCTCCAGCGTCTCGCCCGTGTTGGTCTGCAGCTCGTTGGGGCCGAAGTAGACCGTGGTCGCGCCCAGCCGCCCCGCGCCCACCATGAAGCCGGTTCGCGTGCGCGTGGAGGTCTTGCGGAAGTAGACGCCCACCGTCCGCCCGCGCAGCGTCTGCGGGTCGGCCCTGGCGTGCTTGAGCGCGAGGGCGCGGCGGCAGAGGTAGATCACCTCGTCCGGCGACAGGTCGAGGATGGACAGCACGTGCCTGCGCACCGTGCCCGGCTCGCGCACGGCGAGGGGGGGGATGCGCAGAACTCCGGATCCGACGTCCGTCACGCGGGCACCTCCGGCGAGGGTTGCATCTCTTCGATCTGATGGGTTGATGATCGTCATTCCGGCGCCGCGCGGACGCCGCCCGGGGGCAACCCCTCCATCCCGCGGGGGACGTCCGTCTCCTGCTCCCCCGCCCGGCGACCTGCGCGGACGGCGGAAGACGCCGCCAATGGTGGTTTCGGCGATCGGAGCCGCCAAACCCCACGGAGGTGAAAGGTCGTTTCCCCGCCCCAGGTCGCCACGCCAGTGGGACGGCCGGCGCTCCCGCGGGCGCATGCCCCGGGGCCGGACGGCGTCCCGCTCACCGCGTGTGCTCTCCTTCTCCGCCGCCAGGCGCACCGGCGGCAGGCGCACCCAGTGCGGACCGGCACCCGCTCTTCCGGACCGGCCGCTTCTCCACACGTGCGAACGGAGGCGCAAAAGCTTCGCACACCTGCGTGCCTGAATGTAATAAACCGTGTGGAAACGAGATGCAAGGTCCATCTTACTGCGCAATAGGAGCGTGCATGCCGCTGAGAGTACGGCGAGTGCACGCGCCGTCCGCCCGGAGCACCGCCACCGCCCCTGTCGGCTCGCCATCTCGCACGGCGGGCCGGGCAGATCGCCGGGCGAATCGTCCTCGAGAAGCGCTTCCCTACCCGGCTGCGGGACAGGCGCGGCTTTCGCCAGGAGCCCTCCGGATCAGTACGGAATGCACGGCAAAGTCGTGATGATTCCGTCGTTTGTTCTTGACCGTCGAGTGCGATGCAACACTGCGGCAAACTGATACAAATTGTCTTACAGAGTAGTACCATGAACGGGCGGCAAGGACGATCCGGATTCGGCCGGTGGCGACGAGCGGCGGATACATCACCCATCAACCCTCCCCGATCGGTCTCGTGGTGACGGGTGGCACGCTTTGCACGGCACTGGAATCATACCGTTCCCTTCACGTCCGGTGTGCGCTCCGGGCGCAGTAAATTCGACGCAGAGAACAGAAGGGAGTTCGCGGAGAAGGCATCTTCTCCTCCGCGCACTCTCTTTTCCACTCTGCGCGCTCTGCGTTGGATGGTTCCTCTGTTCTGCACCGGAGATGAGGCATCGGGTATCACACCGCATCCGGCTGAACATTCGGTGCTGGCAGAAAACTCCTCGTCCTTTTCGAGGATCTCGGTATCACGCACTCGAGTGGCAGACGCAAAGAGCCCCGGGAGCGCCTGGTTCCCGGGGCATTCTCTCGCGGTCCGGCGGGCGATTCGGACTCAGCGCACGCGGGTTACGCGGCCCCGCTCGTCCTGGCGGTGGATGGGGCCGTCGTCCACGTCGTTCAGCAGCAGGATGCCGCCCTCCCTCGAGTCCGGCTCGCCCCGCGCCGTCAGGGTGAGGAAGAAGAAGTCGGCGCCGGCCACGTTCACCGTGTATCCCATATCCGCCAGGGAGCGTACGGAAAGCTGGCTCAGCGGATTGCTGCCGACGTCCAGGTACCCCGTCATCAGCTCGTTGTCCAGCACGCTCTCCCGCCAGTGCGCGTTCATGGTCCCCGCGCTCCCGGTGTTCTCCACCGGCACCTTCTGCCCGCCCGTGTAGGTGGACCCGCCGATGTTGTTGAAGCCGAGCAGTCCGCCCGCTCCGCTGAACCAGGTGTCCAACGGCGGACCGCCCGGCGGCGAGGGATTCTGGAGCAGGCCCAGGGGCGCCCACAGCGTGCCGATGCCGAGCACGTGCCCCATCTCGTGCAGGATCACCGCGCCAAAGCGGCCGCTGGCCTCCAGGTTGGCCACGTCCGCCGCGTCGAAGCGCATGGAGCCGACGATGGAGAGCGAGCCCGTCTGCCGCAGCCAGCACGGCCCCGCGCTTCCCAGCGTGCCCCCGGCGCCGTCGATGGGCGTGACGGCGGCAAAGATCAACAGGTCGTCCACCGCCATGCCCAGACCCGGCGTGTTGGCGTTGCAGAAGCCTGCGGCCTGGTTGACGTTCACCGCGGGCAGGTCGCCCGTCACCAGCCCCTGCCACCGCGTCACCGCCGCCTGGAACGCCGCGCGCTGCGACGCCGTGACGGTGGAGTTGTAGCAGAGGGTGATGTCGTACTGCGCGCTCCCGCCGCCCTGGCACCCGGCGGCCGTGAACTGCACCGGGTTCCCGGCGACGCCCGTTCCGCCCACCGTGGCCGTCAGGGTGTTGAAGTCCGCCGTGGAGCCCAGCGTCCAGCTCCCCACCGTCGCCACGCCGAACGCGTCCGTCGTCACCACAGCCGACGTCACCTTCCCTCCGCCGCCGGTGACGGAAAAGGCGACGGGGCGCCCCGCGATCGGCTTCCCCGCCGCGTCGCGCACCAGCACCGCGGGCCGCGTGGCGAGCGTCGTCCCCGCCATCCCCGCCTGCCGGTTCCCCGCGTGCAGCACCACGCCGGGCGCGCCCACGTCCACCTGCTCCTGCCCCTGGATGCGCGCACCGGACGCCCGCAGCACCGAGTTCCCGTTGCCGCCGTACGTGGCCACGATGCTCGCCTCCCCGCCCGCGAGCGCGGCCGCCGGGCCAAAGGTGGCGGCGGGGCCGGCGATCCGTTCCAGCCGCACCGAATCCGCCACCGACGTGCGCAGGTTGCCGTAGCGGTCCACCGCGCGCAGGGCCAGGGCGTAGGGGCTGCCGACGGTCGCCACCGCGGGCGTGCCGCCGCGGAAGCTGGCGCCGCACGCGCTCGGGGTCTCACCCGGCCGCAGCAGCAGCAGGCGCGCGTACGCCGCCGGGTTGGTGTTGTGCGTCACCGGCGCCCCGGCCGTCCCCGCCGTGCGAAAGGCGCAGATCTGCCGCTGCCCGGGGTAATCCGGCACGTCCGGCCCCGCCGCGCCGCTCCCGGCCAGCACCGTCACCGTCGTGGCGCCCAGCGAGGCGGCGCGGTCGCGCAGGCGGCGCACCGCGGCGCTGTCCTGCGCCTCTTCCATGCTCTCCGTCAGCCGCGTCTCCGTGTCCTGCACGGCGAGCACGTGAAAGCTGATGGTGAACGGGTCCTGGCTGGCCCCCGACGGGGAGAGGGGCACGCGGAAGGCGAAGGTCACCAGCCCCGCGTAGTCGCCGGCTCCCGCCGCGGGGGGAAGCGTCCGCGTGGTGGCGGAATTCGGGTTGCGGACGACGAACCCGTACGGAAACACGCCCGTGATCCCCGCGGGCAGGGGGATGGCGGCGACCTCGCTCTCCTGGAACACCTGCAGCACGTCGGGATCGGGCGCGCGCAGCGCCGTCCCCGCGCCCAGCGTCACCGCGCCCGTGGGCACCGCCTGCGAGGCGAGCGCGCTGTTCGCGGCGCCGCCGTTGTACAGCGTGAGCGCGGTGAACGGCGTTCCCGCGATCGTGGCGGAGGAAGTCGCCGGGAGAAAGGTCAGGTTGGCGAGCGGCGCGCCCGTGCCGTTCCGCACGCGGTACGTAGCACTGACGTAGCGGTGGCCGCCCTGCCCCCGCGGCCCGTCCGTGAAGGTGCCGGAGGAGACCAGTTCCAGCGCCAGGCCGGTGTTCACCAGGCTCAGCGACAGGCTGGCGCCACCGGGCGTGGGGACGGGGGCCGCGCTCCCCTGCACCTCCGGCCCGCCGAGCCCCGTCAGCGTGATCTGGTAGACGCCCTCCACCCTGGGCCCGGGCTCCGGCTCCGGCGGCGGCGTTCCCGTCGGATCGTCGGCGCACGCGGAGAGAATCGCCAGCAGGGCCAGAGCGCGGACCGGGCGGATGGGGAACATCATGACGCGGAAGTGTTTCGAAAGACGTGGGGCGGTTCGGCCGGCCGTCGCGCCCGCGGGAGATGGGGAGATGCGGGTGCGGCGGAGGAGGGACGAAGACGCGGAGCCGGCGAGGGTGCCGGCGAGGAGAACGGCGGAGGCACCCGCGGATCCCGCGCGCGTAAGCAAACAGCGGACGCGCGGCACCGCAAGTGGCCCTTTCCGAAAACAGGCAAGGGCGCGGAGAGAAAGCTCCTCTCCGCGCCCTGCTTTCTCCGCTCCGGCTGCCTGGCTACAGCGCGCAGGCGCAGCCGCCGCCCTCGGTGCACGTGCCGGAGAACGCGCCGATCGCCCGGCAGATGCGGTCGCAGAGCCTGGGATCGCACTTCGGCCCCGGATCCGCCGCCGGCGCCGGGCTCGCCAGCGCCTGCGATCCCCCGAACGCCAGCGACAGCGCCACGGCCGCCCCGAACACCCCCCGCCTGAGCTG
Organism: Longimicrobium sp.; assembly: GCA_036259455.1. Classification (GTDB taxonomy): domain Bacteria; phylum Gemmatimonadota; class Gemmatimonadetes; order Longimicrobiales; family Longimicrobiaceae; genus Longimicrobium. Next base: position 10,698 of record DATABT010000177.1, read on the forward strand.
CATCCTCGTCCGCTTCATCGTCACCTCCCGCGGTTCCCGCTGACCCTCGCCCGGCGCGATTCGTGGAATTTCCCGCGATCGGGGGCGGGGCAGCCCGCCGGATGGAAACCCCTGGTGCGTAGAATCTTGCACGCTCTCGCATCCCGGCGGGCGGGCCGTTCCCGCTGCAAAACCGCTGCCGGATTCACCCGTCAGCCGCCTGCCACAGCCACTCGCGCACGTAGCCGAGGAACTCGCCGATCGGCATCGTCTGGATATCTTCGTCCGCGAATCCTTCACCCATCCGGCGGGCACGAAAGTCCTCGATGAAGTCGCTGAACTGGTACCAGATCACGGTACCGCTCGCGATATCGCGAAGCCCGGCCGTATCCACGAACCAGTTCCGCACCCCGCGTACCAGTTCCTCTCCATTGGCCTGGTGGCACCTGGCATCGACGCCGCCGAGGTCGGACATTGCGTGCACGTAGTGGTACGGCTCCCGCTCCAGGATCAGACTCCGCTTCTGGTCCAGCGGCGGCGGACCGAACAGCCGGCAGCCGTATTCGATCCCGAGCTCGAACGGCATGTTCAGACGGTAGAATTCGCCGCTGCTTGCCGCCCGCACCCGCGACAGGTCGTGGATGCTGTATCGCGATTCGCGGATCAGCCGGATGATGCGGGGAAGACGCAGTTCCCCGGCATCGCAGCGTTCCAGCGCGATCCGGGGAGTGAACCCGAGGTAGCAGACGGTGAAGAGAAGCGGGTGCAGCAGGGTCTGGTAGTCCACGTCGAACGGACAGTTGATGAATACGTTGCGATCGTACTCACCCTCGTCCGTCGCGGTCATGGCTCCCTAGGGGCTCTTCGGTGTCGGATGCAGATCGTCGCTCGTTGCGCGGGAAGTCACCTCCTGGATGGTTCCATCTTCCCGGAAGATGATGAAGTCCACCCCCCGCTGCTGGCTGAGTGCCCTGCCCCAGTCCACCGCCTGCTGTTTGGTGGTGAACCGCCGCGTGGCGCGGCGCGATCCATACTTTCGTACGACCCAGCCCGCCGGGCCGCGAACCACGTGCAGGGAGTTCCGGTTGCCGCGCATTGCACTTTCTCCCGTTGAATTGCCGCGAAGCGAAGCTAAACGTAAACAGGTTGAACTGCAAGTCCTGTCCAGTTTCCGCCACCGTGCAGCCGGAATGAGCGTGCGCCGTGCAGGTGCAGGGAGCGCCCCCCGCGCGCCGCCGGATCGGAGCGCGATCGGAGGGGTTCTCCCCTCTCCGCGAGGAACG
>DATABT010000178.1:0-6888 GCA_036259455.1 Longimicrobium sp.
AGCCCTTCGACGACGCGTGGACGGACGCGCCCGGCGGCGGGCAGGGGATCAGCGGCGCGGCGAACCTGGTGGGGCTGCCGGGGATCGCATTGCCCAACGGCTTCGGCCGCGAGAACCTGCCCACGTCCATCGCCTTCACCGGCCGCGCGTGGACGGAGGGGAAGCTCGTCGCCCTCGCGCGGGAGGTGCAGCGGCGGACGGACTGGCACCGCCGGATCCCGCCGGGCTACTGATCACGCTCGACCGTCGGTGATGGCTGAGAGGTCGTCGCCAAACCCGGCCACCCTGAGGGAGCGCCCGCGAGGAACCTGAAATCACCGCAGACCTTGCGGCGCGACCAAAGGACCTTTCGCTCCGAACCGGGGGGGCTGGCTCCATGCCATCGGTTGTGCCGGCAAGGTCCTTCGGTCGGCGCCAAAGTGTTTCGTGTCAGCAGCATTTGCAGGGGCGCCTCCCTGAACTGAAAGGTGCCCGGCCCGGCGGAGGGCCCCTCCCCCCGGCCCCCTCCCCGCTCGTTCCTCGCGGAGAGGGGGAGAGCTGCCTTTCATCCCACAGGGTGCGCGCAGCGCCGAGTGACTCAGGATGACTGTTCTGGTGGGACGTTCGGCGCATCCGCTGAGGCGGCGGCGCGTGATTCCGCACTGGCGAGATCCCGGCGCCGCCGAAGGACCTTCACGCGAGCTCCGTCCCTTCCGCGTGTTGGCGCTGTCCATCAGCGGGGACAGCGGGATGCGCGGCGCGGATCGGACGGCGCCATCCAACCCGTTCCGCATCAACCGCCTAGGACGAGCGATGCGGCGGGTACGCGGAATGCCGTCTCCGCGCGCGCGACCGCCTTCCCTGCACGCAAACCGCTGAAATTCAGCTTGATCTCTCCTCGCCTTTTCGTTTCTCCGGTGCGAACGATGCGCCTTCTCGAGCTCCTCGTTGCGCTGTTCGCCGCCGGGCCGCTGGGCGCGCAGACCGTGCGCGGCGTGCTGGTGGACGAGGCCGCGCGGCCGGTGCCGAGCGCCATCGTCGCCCTGGTCTACCCCGGCGGGTCGGTCAGCCGCGGCACCATGACCAACGCGCAGGGACGGTTCACGCTCGTGGCCGCGCTGCCGGGGCGCTACACCGTGCGCGCGGAACGCACCGGCTACCGCACGGCGGAGGTGGTGGTGAACCTGGGCGCCGGGGAAACGGTGGACGTGCGGCTGGCGACCGCCATCCAGGCGTTCGTGCTGCCGACCGTGGACGTGGTGGGGGAGAGCCGGTGCACCGTGCGGCCGGGGCGGGGGATGGCCGCGTACACGCTGTGGGAAGAGGCCCGCAAGGCGCTGAACTCCGCCGCGTACCTCCAGGACGCGGAGCGCGTGCAGTACACGGTGCGGACGTTCCGCGCCGACATCGAGATGCGCACCGGCCGCATGCGCCGCCAGCACGACGAACCGCGCCGCGTCACCGGGCGGCCGTTCGTCACCCTCTCCCCCGCGGCGCTGGCCGAGGGCGGCTACGTACGCACCGAATACGACAGCGTGGGCTTCTACGGCCCCGACGCGCAGGTCCTGCTCTCGGACGAGTTCCTGGACACGCACTGCCTGTACGTGGACCCCAACGCCGCCGACCGCATGGCGGTGGGGCTGCGGTTCGAGCCCATTCGCCGCCGCGGCCGGGGTGTCGCGGACATCCGCGGCGTGCTGCGCATCCACCGCCGCACCGGTGAGCTCCTTTCCGTGGAGTACGAGTACACGGACCTGCGGGGCCCCAACGCCCAGGCGCGCGCGGGCGGCTCCGTGGAGTTCCGGCGGCTGGCCAACGGCGCCTGGGTGGTGACCCGCTGGCGCATCCGCACCACCAACGTGGCGCGCTCGGCGGAGGCGCACCGCCGCGGACCCAGCGCGCAGGTGGTGACGGACATCCGCGAGGCCGGCGGCGAGGTGACGGAGATCGAGGTGCTGCCGGAGCCCGGGCCCGGCGCATCCGCATCGAACCCGCAGGAAAAGCTTTGAACGCAGAGTGCGCGAGTAACATAAGAGAGTACGCAGAGGACGGCGTCAGCCGGCGTCAGTCCTCTGCGTACTCTCTTTCTACTCCGCGAACTCCGCCTTCAGAAAGCTCAGCAGAGCGTGGTCTCGGGGCAGCAGGCCGTGCGGTAACACGAGCCCACGCGGGTGTAGCACTGCTCGTTCAGCGTGCCCTGGTTCGCCATCACCGTGCCGCGCGCCTGCATCTCACCGCCATCGACCTCGAACGACTCCACCGCGAGCGCGTCCAGGTTCAGTTCGATCTTCTTCATGGGAGTTCTCCTGTGGAGAAAAGGGGGACAGAAGCGGCGCGGAAAACGAGTGAGGGAGCGGCCTGCGCCCTCGCGCCGCGCGTTGCGGGATGCAACGCAGTGGGCAATCTCTTTCTGACACGATGCGCGCACAACCGGCTCGTCGTCCACCTGGCCGGACGCGGCGGCGGAACCGGCTTGCAATCGAATCCGTGCACGTCGTTTACTTGTGATGACCGATCCGTCCACCCGTCCGACCGGCCGATGAAACTCCCCCTTCCCCCGTCCTGGCAGGCCCGCGTGGGCGATGAGCTGGAAAAGCCGTACTTCCACAAGCTGCGCGAATTCGTGGATGCGGAGCGCCGCCGCGCCACCGTTTATCCGCCGGAAGACGAGGTGTTCACCGCGCTGGAGCGCACGCCGTACGAGCGGGTGAAGGTGATGATCCTGGGGCAGGACCCGTATCACGGCCCCGGACAGGCGCACGGGCTGGCGTTCTCCGTCCGTTCCGGCGTACCCAAGCCGCCATCGCTGGCCAACATCTTCAAGGAGCTGAAGGCGGAGATGGAGTGCCCCATCCCCAGCCACGGCTCGCTCGTGTCCTGGGCGGAGCAGGGGGTGCTGCTGCTGAACGCCGTGCTCACCGTGCGCGAGGGCGAGCCCAACTCGCACAAGGGCAAGGGGTGGGAGACGTTCACGGACGCCGTGATCCGCGCCGTCGCCGCGCGCGAGGACCCGGTGGTGTTCGTGCTGTGGGGGGGATACGCGGGGAAGAAGGAGGCGCTGATCGGAGCGCCGCACTACGTGCACAGGTCCGCGCACCCATCGCCGCTTTCCGCCAAACGCGGCTTCTTCGGCAGCAAACCGTTCACCACCATCAACCGGGAGCTGGAGCGGGCCGGGCAGAAGCCGGTCGACTGGTGCATCGGCGGCTGATCGGCATCGTGCGGTGGAAGACGGGCGCCGGAAAGCCACCGGCGGGCGTGGTCAGAACGGCGAACGATCGTTCGTTGCCTCTGTGCAAGGGCACGGCGCGGGAAACGCTGGAACTCCAATCCAGCAGCGGACGTACGACGGCACGGGCCGCCGTGCTCCGCCTCCGCCGGTGTCCCCGCCGACAATCCCCGTCATCATCCGCAGGAGGTGCCGCATGTTCAAGGTCCTGACCGGCGAAACGAAGCGCCGCGTGATCAGCCCCGCCACGGTCACCGCCTCCGTCGCCGCGCACCTCCTGGTCCTGGGCGGCGTCGTCTACGCCGCGGGTGGCGAAACCACGGCGCCCGGGCCGGTGCGCGAGGACACCACGATCGTGTGGGACGCGGACGATCCTCCCCCGCCGCCCCCGCTGGCCGCGGTGGAGCAGCCGCGGACGCCTCCGCCCGCGCCGGACGATCCGGTTCTGCCGCAGCCTCCGGTGACGGCGCTGGAGGTTCCGGAGGTGACGGAAGTTCCGGAGGTGATCACGCCCGAACCCCCCGGCACCCCAAAGCTGGATCCCCGGCTGTACGAGCTGGACGGACGGCGCGGCGCCGCCCTCACGCCGCCCACCTCCGGGCCCACCGCGCCGGAAGGTGGCGCGGGGCCGTCGGGACCGCCGACCGAGTACATCCCCGGTGAAGGCGACGTAGAAGTGCGGCCGGTGCTGGATCGCGACGGGCTTAGCCGCGCGCTGGAGCGGCACTATCCGCCGGTGCTGCGTGACAGCCGGGTCAGCGGGCGCGTGTTGATCGAGGTGATCGTGGATGTGAACGGGCGGCCGCGTCCCGGCTCGGCGCGGGTGATCGAGGCATCGCACCCCGCGTTCGGCGACGCGGCGCTGCGGGCGGTGGACCGGTTCCGCTTCACCCCCGCGAAGATGATGGGCATCCCGGTTCCCGTCCGCGTGACCATCCCCATCCAGTGGACGGCGAACTGATCCGGTCCCTGCCCGGTCGATGAGCGAAGGCCCCGGCGGAGCATCGCCGGGGCCTTCGTGCGGGCTCCTCCTTCCACCCCGCGCAAACCCCGCGCGGAGAGGGGAAGTTCGATCCGGATCGCACTAACCGGAGGGGGCGCGGCGCTCCAGGCGGGCGTCGGCGGCGGTGCGCAGGATGGTGGCGCCCAGGATGAGGATGCCGCCCGCGATGGACCACGGCCCGGGCGTTTCGCCGTGCATCAGCCACGCCCACACGGGGTTCAGCGCGGGTTCCAGCAGCAGCAGCACCGACGCCTCCAGTGCCGTGACGTGGCGCACGCCGGCCGTCAGCAGCAGGTACGCCGCGCCGATCTGGAACACGCCCAGGTACACGACGGACGCCCAGTCCGCCGTGCCCGCTCCGCGCACGGGCAGCGCCAGCGGAAGGCAGGCGAAGAAAGCGATCAGGTTTCCGGCGATGACCGTCGGCAGGCCGGAGCCCTCGCCACCGGCGCGGTTTCCCAGCCAGCGCAGCCCCACGATGGTGAGCGCCCAGGTGACGCCGCTGATCACCGCGAACAGGTTGCCCAGCGGCGGGTTGGGCGCCGTGTGCACCGGCGCCTCGCTGCCCACGAAGAAGAGCACCAGCCCCAGCAGCACCGGGGCCATGAACCCCAGGTCGCGCCGCCGCACGTGCTCCTTGAGCAGCAGCGGCCCGAAGAGCAGCATGTACAGCGGCGCCGTGGACTGCAGAAAGATGGCGTTGGCCGACGTGGTCAGCTTGTTGGAGGCCACGAACAGCACCAGCGTAGTGGCGTACGCCACGCCCACGGGGACGACGTGCCACGTCCACCCGCGCCGCGCCGCGGGAACGAGCAGAAACACGGCGAGCGCCGCCACGCCGGAGCGGAACCCCGCTACCTGCCAGGCAGTCAGCGTGGTGGCCTTGATGGCCGCCCCGCCGGTGGAAAACAGCAGCGCGGCCCCCAGCACCTGCAGCCGCGACGTGGTTCGATCCGCCAACCGCCCCTCGCATCAGGAAGTGGATGAAGCGCGGAAGGATGCCGCCCGCAATCCATCCCGGCAAGTCACACCCACTCCCGCACTGACGCACTGACGCACTCACGTTCCCCTCCCGGCACGCACCCTGCTCCCATCCGCCGTCCTCAACACTGTACAGACCTTTCGCAAGGGGGATGAGGATGAGCAACGGCAGCACCGGTGCGCCGCACGACGCCACGCCGGCCTCGACGGAAAAGAAGCTCGACGAGATGTACGGGCTGGTGGAGGGGATCGAGATCGCGATGTTCACCACCCGGCGTCCGGATGGGCACCTGGTGTCGCGGCCCATGGCCACGCAGGCGCGCGCGTCCGGCGCGGACCTGTGGTTCGTGACGGACGGCGAGACGCACAAGATGGACGAGCTGATCCACGACCCGCACGTCAACGTGAGCTACTACAAGGACCGCACGCGCGAGTGGGTGTCCGTGAGCGGCACCGCGCGGGTGGTGAAGGACCGCGCCAGAATCAGGGAGCTGTACCGGCCGGACTGGAAGGCGTGGTTCCCCGACGAGGGCCCCGGCCGCGACGGCGGTCCCGACGACCCGCGCCTCACGCTGATCGCGGTGGACGCGGACACGGTGGTCTACATGGTGAGCAACACCCCGCGTCCCGTGGTGCTGTTCGAGGTGGTAAAGGGCATCGTCACCGGCCAGCGGCCGGACGTCGGCGAGACCCACGTCCTCCACGCGGGCGAGCTCGGCGGCCATCAGCCCGGGATGTAACTCGTTCAGAGGATTTGATTCCTGAGTCACTCGGCGCGGGTTTCGGCACCGGCGGCGATCACGGGGGCGCTTCCTTCGAAATGACAGCCGCTGCGTGACGAGTGATCATGAGACCGTCGAGTCAGCGGGTACGCGGATGACACTCCGTTTCCCCGCGATTGGCCGGCGATTACGATCCGTCGATCCACCCCTTTCCGTGCTGGCGCTCGACGGCGCTTCCAACATTTTGCGGGTCCGCGGCAACTCATCCCCCGAAACGCTCCGTGAGAGTCCCCGAGCCGAGCCCGTGAACGCCACCGCACCGCCGGAGCCCGCCCTGCTCGACGCACCCGCCGCCGCGCCGCGCGACCCCGCCGCCTTCGAAGCGCTGTACCGTGCCCACTACCGGCACGTGTACGCGGTCACGCTGCGGATGACGTGCGACGTGTCGCGTGCGGAAGACCTCACGCAGGAAGTGTTCGTGCGCGTGTGGCAGAAGCTGCCTGGCTTTCGCGGCGAGAGCGCGCTGAGCACGTGGATCCACACGGTGGCCGTGCGCACCACGCTGGAAAGCATGCGCAGCGAGTCGCGCCGCGAGGCGCGGGTCACCACGACGGACGACCCCGCCCGCTACGCCGCCGCGGCGCGGCAGGCGATGCCCGAGACGGCGGTGGACCTGGAGCGCGCCATTGCCGCCCTGCCGCCCGGCGCGCGCAAGGTGCTGCTGCTGCACGACGTTACGGGATACCGGTACCACGAGATCGCGGAGATGCTGGGCGTGAGCCTGGGAACGGTCAAGAGCCAGCTGAACCGCGCGCGGCGCCTGATGATGGAGGCACTGGAGCGATGACGATGCACCTTACGGACGAGGACCTGCACGAGTACGCCGGCGGCGAGCTGTCGCCGGAGCGGATGGCGCAGGCGGCGGCGCACCTGGACGTGTGCCCGGTGTGCCGCGAGGCCGCCGAGCCGCTGAT